>CBDUPD010000045.1:0-10250 GCA_965368985.1 uncultured Spongiibacteraceae bacterium
TAACGTCGCTTGCCCTGCGATAAATTGTTCAGGCAGGCTTGATTTGTCGATGGCAAACACCCAAAAGAACAGAGCGAAAAGACACAGGTCAGCCAGAATAAATAACCAGAGTCCGGTTTCTGCCGATGTTTGTTGCCAACAGGTTGGTTGAGAATCTGTTGGTAGAGAAGAAGCTATTGTAGACATTGTTTCACCTCAGTTGTTTGGGTAGACATATTTCTACAATTATTGATGATCAAAAACGTGACAATGATGATCCATGAAATTGGCGCAAAGAACGCAATCCAGAAAGAGAACAATCCATCCCAGGCAAAGGGGCCTGTCATAAAGAACGGCACCAAAGGGGTAGGCGAGACACAGACGGCGACCCACAGAGCCAGATAACTCATCCAGCGTGGAATAAAGGGCTTCTCTCGTTTATCCATCAAACCAACAATGCCGACACAGACTAACTGGAACCCAAACCCCCACGAAGGCGTCGCCCACATGATCCAGCCAACGTCATGTAACAGGGCGGTAAGCTCAGGCGCACGTTCTACCCGAAAGGCCGCAGCCATCCACATAAAGTTGGGAAAGGCGGTAAACAACACAGTAACAACGGCACACAAAGCCTGCATGACTGAAAAGAACGGAAAGCCTTCTTCAACTTCTGACATAAATACCGTGCCGACTATGCAAAGCGGTAACATAAAGCCGGTACCTACAAAGGCCATGGTTAGCCCCGTGATAATGGATACCTGGTTATCACGATACATGCTGACAACCTGGTCTACGGATAGCGTGGGTGGTGGAGGCGGTAAAAATTCAGCAATACCAAACATGCCAACAGCATAGAGCAAGGTGGTCATCACCCCGGAAATGAGCGCAACAATGATGAGGGGTTTTCTGTTTGTGATCATGGTATTGCCTTCTAAAAATGAGACATTTGTATCAAAATACCACTATTAGAAAATAAATCAAGACACATGTCTCATTTTTTAATAGAATTCCGTTATGAATAAAACACTGTCAAAACGTGAAGAAAACAACCAACTGAAGAAAACCCTGATTATCGAAACCGCCATCGGGATGATCGAAGAAGCGGGTGCCGATAACTTTAACATGAAATCCCTCGCTGAGACTTCAGGTGTGCCCAGGGCAACGCTCTACCGGTATTACACCAGTAAAGAAGAACTGTTTCATGATATTGCCTTGTATTGGGGAACAAACTTCAGGGAAAATTTAAGTCAGACAAAAAGAAGCAAGCAGCTCGATAAGGCACTAAACCAATCTTTTAAAGCCATATTGCAAGAAGCCCAGGATAGGCCAGAGCTTCTCAGGGTGATAATAAGTGATATCTTTAATGCCAATATGGATGCAACAGATTTTGGCAATGACTTTGCACAGCTGTTTTTTGCCCTGTTGGATAAGTTTACCGATCTGAATGAACACACCTTGAAAGAAGAAGATGTACATGTTTTGCTCAGGTTGTTGTTGGCCAACTTGCAACTGGTGGTGAGTGAGAAGGTTAGCCTAAAAGAGGCGCTTAACAATCTTGCTTATTGTGTGGGTGTGCTACTTAGGTAGAGAAAAAGGTGTCAGATAGATGTCCAATATATATACCGAAATTATCTTGTTGGAACTACCCATTCATCAAATTCTTTTGATTGAACAAATTTTGAATAATTAGGTAAGTTCAGAAAAGAGGCTTTATTAAAAGAATAGCCAAACCCTTTAAAGTAAATATCTAATAATAATACAGTATCTTCATGCATTTCATTTTCAAGAAAATGATTAACTAATGTTTCATAGCTATTTTTGAAAGACATGTCGTCTATAATACTTTTTCGTATGTAGTAATAATATTTGTTTATGTCACCAAGCTGGTAATAGCTAATAGCTTTTAGGAAATGTGTTAGAGAAATTTCCCCAATATGTGATTCAAGTTTCTCCAAAGCTTTAATAGCCTCTTCATAGTTCTCTATTGCAAAATAATAATCATAAAAAGTGGTGCCCACAAAACTATCCGGGTTAATTAAGTTAATATAGTTTTGATAAGCTTGTATTTGCTGTTGTGTATTTTCTGGTTGAGTTTGTAAAATCCTGCGGGCATAGATAATATTATTTTTGTATTTATTGTCGAGTTGCTCGTATGCGGTCCAGGCGATATTAAATTTACCTGTTTGAACAGCCTTAAAGAACTCCATCAAGCGGTTAGATTCATATTGATAGAGAAATGATGACTGTGCTTTATCTTCTAAATTGATTATATCAAATAAGACAGTCTGAAGATTATTGACGGCGAGTACTCCGGAACTATAGTCATACCAATTTATAATTGAGATAGAGTCATCTTCATTTCTGGCAAGGTGTAGTTCAAAAAATAGTATGCCAGAATCTTCAAGAGAGCTATGCAGAATACAACTACCTGATCGCCCATTGTTTTTATCTGAGACAAAATACCATTCATTGAATTGTGTTAATTCTGACTCAATAGTCTTTATATGAGTATCTATGAATTGAAAATAGTATTTCTCTAATAATTTTTTACTATTTTGACTTTCTCCGCTAAAGCTAAATTCTAATGATTTGTATAAGGCGTTAGTATCAAAATGTTGTGAAAAGGTTTCAGGCTTGCCATCTTTCCATGAGTTAATGAGGCTATGACAAAATTGATTATACGACTCAAAGTTTTTTTCTGTAGTAAAAGGGGGTGGATTTTGTTCTACAGTTTTATTTGAAGAGCAAGCTTGTACTAAGATGATAAGAAGACAAAGAAATAGATTTTTCATTTTGCGCCCTCTGCCAGTTCTTTTAGCCGCTCTCTTAATTTCAAGACTTCGCTATAACCATTCAGTGAACCTGGGTTACGAAAAGATATCGTTGAGTACCAAATCTTTGATAACTGATTTCTTAACTCAACATATTCTTCCATGTTTTCTGGAGCAATAGTGCTTTTTATAATTTCCAGACTAGCATCGTGTTCAAATATTTTCTTGTTGTAAGTATCGCGGTAGCTGAATTGGAACGCCTCATGAGAAAATTTATTATCTTCTCCGTTAAATAATAAGCCCACATCTTCGGGAAATTGAAGTTTGTAATTTACGCTTACTTTTAAAGGGCTGCCTAAATAGTAGGGGTGTTCGCGTTTGGTAACCGAAGGTTTTGGTAGATATGAGGAAAAGTTTACTATGTTTAATGGTGACGTTATGAATCCGGCATCATTTTTCCAATAATTACTTATTTCATAAGTCTCATAAGTAGTAAATTGATTTTTATTTGGCTCATCAACAAAGTGAATAGCTTTTTTTGTTGAGATACCTGGATATAGTTTTACATAATAATCTAAAAAATTTTTCTGAATTTGCTCTTTAGGAATATTTGAGAATCTGTATCTTTGATACTCAGCTGAAATCCCATGAAAAACACTTTTAATTGTGTAGGACACGGGGGCGTCAAAGCTTTCAGCCACTATCTCTTCAGAGAATGAAATATCATAAGGGGGTAACTGATCGGGATACATCTGTTGTAAGGCTTGATATTTATGGCCTACAACAAGTGCAAAGCCGTAATCAATCTTACTAATATGATCAAGGCTTTTCGCTTGATAAGTTCGCGTGGCATCCAGCCAATATTTTTTATCCCCATCTTCTACCAAGCTGATTACATGATTAAATGCCCCCGGGCTTGCGAGTCTGTCATTTATACCCTTGCGGAAATTAGTAGAGACTAAAGCCGGGTAAGCCTTAATGCCTTTTAGCCCAAGTAATGTATTCAGTAGAACGGTTTTATCTTTGCAATCTCCAAATCGTTTATCTAAAACTTCTTCTGGTGAATGAGGTAAGTGAGAATTTTGACCCAACTCTAACCCTAAATATCGTATTTCATCTTGAACAAAAGAGAGAGCATTGATAATAAATTGTTTATTATTGGAAGATTGAGAGTCAATCTTCTCAAATAGCTCAGTAATTGAGTCATTAACACTGTTAAATGTGTATAAGCTTTTTGCCCAGAGGTTAACATCGGTCCATGAGTTATATTCAGAAAAATCTATCCATGCAAAGGGGCTTATGCCATAGGGATAATCACCTTCATTGATGACGGGCATCACATCTTGTTTGCTATAAGAGAATTCATACAAACCATTTATTCGTGCTTTTGTTATTTGCTCGCTGTTATTTTTTTTGTTTATATTTAGGTGGATGTCTTTATTGTTAGTCAATAAGCGAAAAGAGACTTTATCTATCTGAACTCCCCATTCAATAGCTTCAATACCAAATCTTTTTGTTTTAAAAATCGGGTTGCTGCCTACAATAGAATAACTGTATTCAAGAATATCATTTACTCTGATATCTTTAAGAATAAAATGCACTGTTTTATAACCATTGATAATCCCCTGATTGAGAGAGGTTTCCTGTTCCATGAATCTAACATCTGTAGTATTGCTTATATCAATACTTTTGTTGCCTCTTTTTAAAATCAAGTTATGTAAATGCAATTCTTCAAAAGCAGGATTAAATGAGATTGTAAATTCTGAAAGTTCTTGTAAGCCTGTGCCACTAATAGGTTTAACCAGTCGGCGATAATATCTATGTTGTTTTTCTTCAGAAATATTTATTTGTGTGTCTACCAATAAATATTGTTGAGGCTGATTGATGAGAAGTTTTTTATCAAAATTTACCGTTTGATCAATTACCCACTTCGGTGTTGGTTGATGACCATAACCTTCTTTAATGGGCGTGTTACAAAATGCAATATTTGAAATACTTAAAAGAAGAAGTAAGGATAAAATGCGTTGTGTGGTTGTCAGTATTGAAGTTTTCATTTTTAAAATCAGGTCAGTCATTAACGGTATTAAGCATTTCCATGCAGGTAAGTATCTCATTTGATTCGCACGACAAAGAGATACAATAGTGTATCAGAACTTGTGGATAAAAGGCTTCTTTTGTCTGGACAGGGAATGAGCCGGCAGCGCCAAGTTGCTATGAGAAAGCAGGTTTTTGTCATGATTTGGGATAGGCTTTGAGATAGAAGAATCGGAGTGAGTCTGAAATAATAATGTAAAAACCGAACACAATATAACAACCGGAAGGCTTGGTAAGATAAACCAACCGAAAGTAGATCCTTCTTTAAGTGCTTTCAAAATAACATCCTGTTTTATCTATGAGCAGTAACGAAGTAGGCCCTTGAAACGTTTAAGAGTTTACAATGGCTTCACGTTTTTATTCAATATTTTGTATCTGTTCTCTCATCTGCTCAATATAAACCTTCAAATCAACCGATGCCCTGCTGGTATCACTGGCAATCGATTTTGAGCCGAGGGTATTGGCTTCGCGGTTGAGTTCTTGCATTAAAAAGTCGAGACGGCGGCCACATGGGCTGCCTTTGCCTAATGTGTCTTTCACTTCTTTTACATGGGCGGTGAGGCGGTCGAGTTCTTCATCAACATCAATTTTTTGTGCCAGCATTACGATCTCTTGTTCGATGCGATCCTGGTCAACATTGAGTTGTAGTTCGGCAAAGCGGTCTAGCAGTTTTTGGCGTTGGCGCTCTACCATTTGTGGAATAATGGTTGCGACTTCGCCGCTGATTTCATCAATGGCATCGAGTCGCTGTTGAATCATGGCTTGCAGTTGTTCGCCTTCTCGTTGACGATGTTCGATCAGTTGTTCAAGCGCTTTATTGAAGCTGGTGAGTATGGCTTTATCCAATTCCGCTTTATCAACATCGGCGTTTTCTATAATGCCGGGCCATTGTAAAAAGGTGCTCGCTTGCTCGGGAGATACATGGTCGAGTTTGGCAGCAATGCTGTTATTGGCTGAAACCAGTGTGTCTAAAAGAGGTTGATTGATCTTGATTTGATCAGATGTGATGGCGGCTTTTTCGAAGCGTAGTGCGCATTCAACTTTTCCACGGGCCACACTTTTTCTGAGTTTGTCTCGTAGTAAGTGCTCACTTGAGCGTGCAAATTCCGGCATTTTAAAGCTGGGCTCAAGGTAGCGGTGATTAACTGAGCGTAGCTCCCAGGTAAGGGTTCCCCAGCTCTCTAGATGTTCGTAGCGAGCGAAAGATGTCATGCTAAGAATCATGGTTTTTCTCTTTTATAAAATGAATGTGTCAATGTATCGATGTCATGAATTGGCGTATTCTACTGCAAATATGCTTGCGGTAGTGAAGTGATTTCGTTACTGTCGCGCGCAATGCATTTCTTTAAAACAAATAGGTAAACCCATGATTAGACCCAGTGGCCGCGCAGCAAATGATTTACGCCCTATAAAAATTACACGTAATTACACTAAACACGCAGAAGGTTCTGTGCTGGTTGAATTCGGTGATACCAAGGTATTGTGTAATGCATCAGTTGCTGAATCTGTGCCGGGTTTTTTGCGTGGTCAAGGCACTGGTTGGG
The DNA here is from genome assembly GCA_965368985.1 of uncultured Spongiibacteraceae bacterium. Lineage (GTDB taxonomy): Bacteria > Pseudomonadota > Gammaproteobacteria > Pseudomonadales > DT-91 > CAZTZY01. The sequence continues at coordinate 6,389 of CBDUPD010000045.1, forward strand.
TGACTGCTGAATATGGCATGTTGCCACGTTCAACTGATTCACGCATGCGTCGTGAAGCGGCTAGTGGTAAGCAGGGCGGTCGTACGGTTGAGATTCAACGTTTGATCGGCCGTTCATTGCGCTGCGCGGTTGACCTTGAAGCTCTGGGCGAGATCAGCATTACGGTTGATTGTGATGTCATTCAGGCTGATGGCGGTACGCGTACGGCTTCTATAACCGGTGCCTGTGTGGCATTGGCAGATGCCTTGAATGGTCTGGTTGAGAAGGGTGTTTTGAAAAAAAGCCCGTTATTGCATATGGTTGCGGCTGTTTCTGTGGGTATTTATGAGCATGAAGTGGTGTGTGATCTGGATTATCCGGAAGATTCAGCGGCTGAAACCGATATGAATGTTGTAATGACTTCAGATGGTGGTTTTGTAGAAATTCAGGGAACAGCAGAAGGTGTGCCTTTTACTGGTGATCAGTTAAATGGTTTGCTGGAGTCTGCAAAAGGCGGTATTGAGAAGTTATTTGCCCTGCAGTTGGAAGCTTTAGAGGCTTAAACAAGAACTGCATTCTCTGTAGGAGCTCCTACAGGGAATGTTTTAATTTGCAGGTTTGAGTTTGGCTTGTCTGGCTTAAAACTCGTCTTCACCTAAAAAGAAGTCGTAATCCATGATCACGGGCGCATGGGATGAGAAATTCTGGGTTTTATAGATCAGGCCGTATTCAATTTTTGGTTTCAATCCATTTGAGACCAGTTGAAAGTCAATACGTTGGCCATTGTTCATATTGCCATCTGGCCACCAGCTAAACTCGTCATCATCGGTATTGGCTTCTCTAAAAGCATCAATATAGCCAAGTTTGTGGTCAACTTCGTCGATCCAGCGGCGTTCTTCGAGTAAAAAGCCGGGTTGGTTGTCGTCAATATGCTGTTGGGTGTCATCTGAGCAATGAGCAATATGCCAGTTACCGGCCAAAATAAATTCGCGGCGCTTATTCGAGATTTTTTCAAGGTGAGCGTACATTAGCTCAAGAAACTGTGCCTTGCGATCTAATGACGATGGATCTTCAAGTGTCGATTTTGGAACCAGAATGGATCCAATACTGATATCTTCAAAATCTGCCTGAATATAGCGTGCTTCGGGGTCAAAATCGTTGAAGCCAAGGCCTGTCATAATAGCTTTGGGCAGTTTTCGGGTATAGATAGCAACACCATTGCTGCTGTCAGGTGAGTCAAAAAAGTAGGCAAAGTAGCCTTGTGGAAAGAAGATATCGCTGGTCAGGTCATATTCTTGGCAACGTAAATCCTGAATGCACACAATATCGGCATCTTGAGATGCTAGCCATTCAAAAAAGCCTTTATCGGCAGCTGATTTTATACCGTCAGCTGAAAAGTTGATGATGCGCATTTATAACTCTATATCGAGATTATTCTTATTTTTAGAGTGGTAAAAAAACCTAAAAAGGTACTCAGCAGTGATCTATATTATAGACATTATTAAAAGTTGTGCCCTTAATCAAGTAACTATCAAGTTAGTATTAAAAAACATGGGCTTATCACTGATTCTTAGGTATTGTATTATATTGGATTGTTTAAAGCTCAAAAAATATTGTTGTAATGCATAATTTATGAAAAATTTTCAAAAATCCTTTATTGATATAGCCATAGAATCAAAGGCTCTCTGTTTTGGGGAATATGAACTAAAATCTGGTCGTATCAGCCCTTATTTCTTTAATGCGGGGCTATTATATCAGGGGAAGGCACTTGCTGTGTTGGGCCAAAGTTATGCGCAAGCAATTGTAGACAGTGGTGTGCAATATGATGTGATTTTTGGGCCTGCTTATAAAGGGATACCTTTGGCGGCACTGACATCGGCTGCCTTGTATGAAAAACATGGGTTGGATATCCCTTTTGCGTACAATCGTAAAGAGAAAAAAGATCATGGTGAGGGCGGTCAACTGGTGGGCGCGTCTCTGGTGGGTAAGCGAATTTTGATTATTGATGATGTGATAACAGCAGGAACGGCGATTCGTGAGGTTGTCACATTAATCGAGCAAGAAGAAGCACAGTTGGCCGGCGTAGTTGTTGGCTTGAATCGTCAGGAGAGAGGCTCAACAGCATTATCGGCGATTCAGGAAGTGGAGAAAGATTTTGGTATATCAGTGATTAGTATTATTAATCTTGATGATGTTGTTATCTATCTTGAGAATAATAAAGTTGATGCTGATATTGGGAGCATTAAATCCTACCGGGAAGAATATGGTGTGGTAGCGTGAATTATATAAAACTATTTTTGGTATCATGTCTTGTGTGGGCTGGGTCATCGGCCAGCTTTGCTGATAATCGTCTATATCGTTATATTGATGATAATGGTCAAACTGTGATCAGAAGTACTATTTCACCTGATAAGGTGGCATTGGGCTATGAGGTTCTTGATGATAAAGGGCGTGTGATCGAAAAAATAGATCCGTTAGAGGAAAATGCTTCAGAAAAGTATAAGCAAAGACAAGCCGAAAGCAGAAAGAAACAGGCTCAGGAGGAATATGATCTCTCTTTAATCAGACGCTATAGCTTTGTTAAAGATATAGAAGTCGAGAGAGACCGCAAGCTGGATGAATTGAAAGTTCGTGTGTCTATTCTTAAAGGTAACCTTAACGGTATTCGCGCCGAATTAGAGTCAGCATTTGGACAAGCAGCAAAAATAGAAAGAAAAGGTAAGACGGTAGATGATGGTCTGAAGCAAAGGATAGAAAGTCTGGAGCAGAAAATAATATCGACTGAAGATGTTATCAAGAAGAGGCAGGAAGCGTTAGAGGCATTAGAAAAAGAGTACGTTCTGGCAATAGAGCGTTTTAGTGAAATTCAGGCTCTTAGAGGAAGATAAGAGTCGCTGAAAAATACAAAGTAGTATGTGTTATATGAAAGAAGCGAGATCCTTGCGTTCAAAAATTGCTCCACTCATCATTTTATTTATCGCCTGTTTTATTGCTGTAGTACTCGTTCAGTCAAAAAAACCCGCACAGAAAATATCTGCTGAAAAATACCTCCAAAAAGTATCTGTCCAGCTTGCCAGAAAGCAGGATGTTGAGATGCCAATATTCTCACAAGGTGTGGTGGAGTCTCGTACAAAAATCCGTTTACTGCCCGAGGTGGCAGGAAAAATTATTGATGCTTCACCTAAATGGGAGGATGGTGGATTCTTCCGAAAAGGAGAGGTGTTTCTGAGTATCGAAGATCATAATTATCAAAATCAACTGGCAAAAGCCAACGCAAATGTTGCAAGAGCAAAAAGCAGTCTGACACAGGAAGAAGGCTTGGCATTTGTTGCTAAACAGGACTGGGAGAGACGCAAGCAAAAGACTGATAATGTTGCTGCCAAGTCGTTGGCACTAAGAGAGCCGCAACTGGAATCTGCCCAGGCACAATTGGAAGCGGCTGAAGCTGAGGTTTTGTCGGCGAAGAGACAACTTGAGAAAACAAAAATCACCGCACCTTTTGATGGTATTTTAATAAAAAAAGCTGCAGATATTGGTCAGTATATTTCAGCGGGGCAAATGTTGGCGGAGTTTTATGCCATAGATATTGCTGAGGTGCGTGTGCCGTTAACTGAAGCACAACTGACATTTCTTGAAGTATCAAGAATTGATGAAAGCATGAATATTCCCGTTGATGTTACTTATAGTGTTGAGAGTGAGACAGTAAAATTAAAGGCTGAAATGGTGCGTACAGAGGGATTGTTGGATTCGCTAACAAAAGTATTATATGCCGTTATTGAGATTCAGGACCCCTATGCATTGCAACAGGAGTCGGTAGAGCCTTTGCGTATCGGATCATTTGTAGAAGTCTCAATTTCAGGTAAAAAAATGGAAAATATTTTCT
>CBDUPD010000046.1:0-10165 GCA_965368985.1 uncultured Spongiibacteraceae bacterium
ACCAGTGACAGAAATAAGGGGGTTTAAAGAAGTAAAAGGAATAAAAAGCGTCGGTTATAAACAAAAGATATAGGCAAGCCATTTTTTATAAGCATTGTAAGTCATATCTTGCGACTAAACGCTCAAGACTTCGTAAGCAAATTGCCTGGTTATATCATCAACCGGATAGAAAAAATCCATCTGGTATTCATCAAGACTGACACTTCTGGGAGTTCCAAATGTCGACAGAACTATGCGCCAATGCAAGGTTATTCCCTTATGACATAATCGGGTAGCAATAATCGGGTCTGTTGCGCCAAAAGAAGTATTGTCACCATCCCATACCGCTTTGAAATCAGGGTAAGACAATATCTGGTCCAGGTTTTCCTGAAACTGCTCACTATCTTTCATAGCCAGGGCTTTAAGCTTGATGAGTCGCACTGCATCCTGTGCTGTTCTCTCCCAATCGACTATGTAAGGGCTAATACCGTCAGGTGCAAAGAATACATCCATAATGCTTGAGAATTCGGTAATATCGATATCAAGCCAGCTTAACATTCTCAAGGCTGCATTATTGATCATCTGCGGCTCAAGACAATAATTTGAAATTACACCCGGATAAGGCTCATGTTTATCAAGCATATCTTGTAAGGCATTTTCTACCGTGTTCACATTGTCTTTACGTTCTTCAGCCTGAAAACCGGCAAGTCTTAACAAGGTATTGGTATCTTCAAATGAGAGATTGAAGCAATTGGATAGCTTAAAAATCATTTCACGACTAGGTAATGATCTACCTGTTTCCAGAAAACTGAGATGCTTTGCTGATATATCAGACTGCATGGAGAGCTCCAGCTGACTAAGACCCAGCCTTTGACGCCACAATTTTAACAATTGTCCAAACTCATTTTTCATCGTAAGAAAACTGCTCTATTATCATTATTATTGAATTCGTTCAGGTACACTAAAAATAGCACATAAACTGCAAGATATAAGTAAAATGTTTCTATCTGATGCGATAGCATCGTAGCAATCATAAAATGAATGTGAATATATGGCCGATACACTGGTAATGTTGCGTGGACTCGCAAGAGGTAAACATCACTGGGGGACTTTTGTTTCAAAGGTCGAGCGAGCTTTTCCTGATAAAAAAGTTGTCGCTATCGACCTTGCTGGTAATGGTGATCGCTTTCAGGAGACGAGCCCGCTCACTATTCATGATGCCGTTGAAGATATTAGAGAACAGTTATTATCAAAGGGAGTTCAACCCCCTTATGATGTGATCAGCCTTTCTTTAGGTGGAATGATTACCTTGCAATGGTTACATGAGAACCTTGAAATTGATCATGCCATTATTATGAATCCCAGCCATGCCATACTTCCCTTTTATCAACGCATGCGCCCTTGGGCAATATTAACAATAATTACCTCTGTACTGTTATTACCTATACACTTGCGTGAACGCCTTATATTTGGCTTGAATGCCAATCGGGACCCTGATCAGGAAATTATTCAGCAGTGGATCAATCTCGAAAAAAAACAGCCTGTTAGTATCAAGAATCTGATTAATCAGATAAAAACTGCCCGAACATTCACAACATCATTAAAAATCAACAATAATAGAGTTTTATTGCTAACATCTGAAGGTGACAAGTTGGTGAATATTAATTGCAGCAAAACAATCGCCAATCGCTTTAATATCAATATTCATATCCATCAAACTGCTGGACATGAAATATCACTTGATGATCCCAACTGGGTTATTAACCATACCAAAAGGTTTTTATTATGAACCCGGTATCTGACACGGCCTTCTACTGTACCGGTGTACGTATGCTTGATGCAAAAAAACGTAAGTCCGTATGCAACGACTACTATGCCGAACGATTTATGGATAAAAGAGGAAAAAAGATTCTTCGTCGCTTCAAATACAATACATTCCCTAACAGTAGCAATGTTGTTCGTCATAAGATAATTGATGATTTTCTACGAGAAAAACTAGACACCAATAATAATACACCTGTATTTATTATAGGCTGCGGCTTTGACAGTCGAGCTTATCGTTTGCCTGGTGGAAACTGGGTAGAACTGGACGAACCACAAATCATTAACTCCAAAAATGAAAAGCTCTCGACCAATGACTGCCCGAACCCCCTTGAACGCCTTTCTATTAATTTTGCCGAAGAGTCCATTACTGAAAAACTGGCCCATCATGCATGCAACGAACCCTGTATCATCATTATTGAAGGCGTTTTTCTTTATCTTGCTGAAGACACAATCAAACAGCTATTAATGGATTTGCAAAAGCTGTTTCCACAACATCAGATAGTTTGTGACCTGATGACAAAAAGATTTTTAAATCGTTATGGAAAAATATTGCAACGAAAGTTTAAAAAAATGGGGGCGGTATTTCAGTATGCACCGTACAACCCGGATAGCATCTTCAAGATTAAAGGCTATAAAAGAGAAAAAACGATCTCTATCGTAAAAACGGCAATAGCGTTAAAAGCCGTTCCAAAGATTCCAGACTTTCTATTGAATACTTTTCTTGAAACACTACAAAATGGATACGCCATCTATATTTTCAGTTTCAAACAGTCGTAATTAACTATTCCTTATCGGAATCACCGACATCGATAATTTTATCTTTATGGTGTTCTTTAGCAGATTCTATATCATCATCTTCAGTTGTCGGCACATAAAATCCACAATTAAATTGGCTATAACTTTTATCAGAATGTAATTTATTAGTCAGTTTAAGATCATTAACCAAACCTTTTTGCACTACCTTGAGACATTCTCCTTCTTCAAAAAATTCATCGAGAAACAGTATACTTGTCAGTGACTTCAAGGCGTCCTCATAGGGCAGCAAAACACCTTCTGTATAATTTTTATGAGCACCGAGACGTAAAGGCACATCGACACCTAACGGAATTGCCTGTGTGCTTAGCAAGCGGACTCCCACACTCATAACTTTGTTTTCAATAATCCTGAACCAGGCAATTTCTCCTACTTGCCAATGCGAATCAAAATCCCTGAAACCAATAAGATCCCCCATGGTGATGTCAAAATGCGCTTCCTTTGGAAACTCGAGGCGGCAACCATGAAGGCTTTTGTCCAACATTCGGATATTAAATGTTGGAAATTTCTCACTATTAATATTTTCATTCATTTCAAAATGTCGCTGAAAAGAAAATGCCTCCAACACTTCATTGTCTACAAGCTTTCCTGATGGAGCAGACAAGCCTGGCGACCAAACATCCCCACTACGTTGCTGTTCAATAAGTGCAATATGCTCATCTTTCTCATAAACAATTGAAAGATCAACCCTTTCACCCAAAAAGTCTTTAAGCTCTCGGCCACCACATAAATAATAATGGATATTACAAAAACCAATCGTCGCTTCAAGATCTTGATTGACGCTGACCCGCTCTTCTCTGATGCGATATTTACTCCAGGCCTCAATGAGATGCGCCTTAAGGTCATCAGTCACACCGGTTTTATTAAAAACAATATTATTTTCTGTTGTCTGTTTCTGGATTGTATCCAGCAGTTTATCAAGATGAAGATAGAGGAATACTGATTGATCAGTTTCTACAAAGAATTTACGAAAATTAGGCGCAGAGCCAGCGGATATATCAACGACAATCTCATTATCAAGGTTTTGTGGCTCGTCACTTATTTCAACCAGGTTAGCCCATTCAAACACACAGCCCACAGTTTTTATAATGGAGATAACATTCAAATGATGTAAACAGGCGCACCCTAGTAGCACTGAATAAGAATACAACTCACGAATAGAAACAAGCTTGGTTACGTAACATTCTTCGTCTTGTACAGCAAATTCAGACAGGTCATTTTTCTTGGCAATGGCATAAAATTGATGAAGATTAAACCACTGTTTACCCGGTATAGCGCTGTACATAAAATAGCTGATAATATGCAAATATAACTGGATAACCATAATCCGGTGTATAGAGATGGCAAGCAATCCTTTCTTCTGTGCATGCTGTCGTGCATGGTTAAATACCATCATATAGGCTTTATATTGTATTTTAAGAAATTTATTACAGGCGCCGGCAACTGCCTCGTTCTCTTTCGATAACAACTCCCCTTGCTGCAAATATAATTTCATTAGTTTCTCAACTGCGTAATGCATAACAGGTCTGAATTTTTCTGCTTGTTGTCGAGTTAGCTCAACATCCTGATGTTGTTGAATATCATCAAGTATATGATCAGCAATCCTGTTAAATAAAACCGAGAGTTGTACTACTGAGGCGGATTTGAGATTTTCTAATAGTAGCTTAGTATTTTTATGGGCAAGTAATTGCTCAAACTCTTGCAGATAATCTTTATTATCATTCATTTCTCTACAGCCATTTAGAAAAATTAATACGTTAAATCTATAAACCTTATCTATTATAGTTATAGTCGAAAAAAAACCTTACTACGGGTCAGGGTTCACAATTTTGATAATTATGTATAAAGACTGGCAAATATGATACTCAGAAAGATATTACCGAGTGAAAACCTGATGCCGGGAAGATTTCGACCAATTTGATATTGGTGATACTTGCCCGAATACCAGTGTACATTTTTGAGGCTAACAAATTATTAAAAAGTATTACCTACAGCTGACTTTCACCATCAGGTTGCTCAATCTCAGGTACATAAAAGCCACAATTAAACTGGGTAAAATATTCACTCTGATGAATATTATTTGTTAGCTTCAAATCATTCACCAAACCTTTTTGAACAGCCTTCAAAAAGAACCCCTCATCATATATATCATCAGGAACAAGAATACTGGTAAGGTGTTTTAATTCATTTTCATAGGGTAGCAACACACCTTCTGTATAATTGCCCTGAATACCCGAAACAAAAGACACATCAACACCTACCGGAATAGCTTCTGTACTTAACAAGCGAACACCTACATGCATTTTCTCATCGTCTACAATTTTAAACCAGGCAATTTCACCTACCTGCCAATGTGAGCGGGTTATTGCATCTCGAAAACCAATAAGCATGCCAATAGATAGCTCAAAATGCACTTGTGATGGAAACTCAAGGCAACAACCACCAATACTTCTGTCTACTTTTTTAATATTGAATGTCGTGTACGTTTCAGTATCAACATCTTCACTCATTTCGAAATATCTCTGAAATGAGAAAGCCTCTTTTACATCATCATTGACCAACTGATGAACAGGAACAGATAAACCAGGCGACCAGACATCATCACTTTGTTGCTGTTCTATTAATGAAATTTTTGTTTCATCTTCACAGACAATGGAACGGTCATCACTTAAACCCAGAAACTCTTTGAGCTCTCTACCACCACTTAAATAATAGTGTATATTTCCCAGACCAATTGTAGCTTCAAGTTCTTGATTAACTACAACCCTTTGTTCCCTGACACGATACTTGCTCCACGCCTCGATAAGATGTGACTTTAAATGGTCAGGAAAGTCAGCCTTATTAAATAAGGTGTCTCCTTCTGTCCTGTGCTTTTTAATAGTAGTTAGCAACTTTTCAAGATGTAAATATTGAAATACCGAATGTTCATTTTCAGGAAAAAATTTTCTGAAGTTAGGAGCAGCCCCCGATGAAATATCAAAAGCAATTTCATTTTCCAGTCCCTGCGGTTTTTCACTAATAGTCACCAGACTGGCCAACTCGAACACACAACTAACAGCTTTTATAATGGACTCAACATTGAGTTGATGCAAAGAAGCACACCCCATTAATAAAGATAACGAATAGAGTTCGCTAACCGAAACAGGGTTCTTCACATAACAATCTTCATCTTCTACCGAGAAATCGGAGAGGTTATTTTGTTTGGCAATAATAAACAGCCGATGCAGGTTGAGCCACTCTTTACCCGCTATCGCGTTATACATCATGTAACTGATGATATGAAGATATAACTGAATAACCATAATTCTATGGATAACGATAGCCAGCAACTCTTTTTCTTCTACTCGTTTGCGTGCATGTTCCAGAAGAATCATATAGGACTTATATTGAACATTAAGCAATCTTTTACATGATATAGCTACGGACTCATTCTGCCTTGATAATCGATCGCCTTGTTTCAAGTAAAGGCGCAAAAGCTGTTCAACAGCATAATGCACCACAGGCCTGAACTGCTCTGTCTGTTGGCGAATACGCTCAATGTCCTGATTTTTTTCATTGGAATGAAATATATGAACAGCAAGTTTATTATATAAAACCGAAAGGCGCTCCACAGAGACTGAAGAGAGCTCGTCGATCAACGATTTGGTATCTTCCTGAGTTAATAACTGGTCAAATTCCTGAAAGTAGCTGCTGTGCATATGCGCTTTTTTACCCAACATTTTGGATGTGGTATTAAGTGTCCCTTATTCAACTGACAATTAAAAGTCCCTCTTTTGCCCGTTTTATCAAATTCGAAAATAAATGCGATATAATGCCCATAAAAATACCATATATTTCATGCCAGAAGACTGGCAACTTATGGCAGTTCGAAATACCATGGGGCTGATATCCATTAAACTTAAGCTGTTATTGCTAAAGAGCAAGCATACGTCCCAAAAAATATAAAAATTGAGTGTGCACTATGAAAAAAAAGCATCCATTGTGGGAAAATCTATTTAGAACTGCCAATAAACAACAAGCAGAAATTGATGATTTATGGATGGAAACCCCATTATTTTCTGATATACCACAGCGTCATATTCGACCAATAACTGAAGCCTTATCACTTCGTCATTATGAACCCGGTGAAATTGTATTTAAAACGGGAGAAATCGGTGTAGGTGCCGCTCTGATTGTTAAAGGAAGAATATCTATTCAGGCCTCGGGCAATAAGCTGGCCACATTAAGCCGCGGCGACCTCTTTGGAGAAGTTGCACTGGCTACAGATGAGACCCGAACAGCTGATGCTGTTGCAGAAGAACCTTCAGACCTTGTATTTTTTATGAAACAGGATCTTGATGACTTAATAAAACAAAACCCTGAAACTGCCGCAAAATTTGCAATCAATCTGGCAAAAATGCTTGCAGTCAGGTTACGCCACGCCAACATCTACCAAGATAACGTCGAGGCTTGATCATGTCATCCTCAACAGAGACAGCCCTGACATCAATACCTGAACCCCATGGACTTGAACGTAACCCGTTACACTTGATTGCGGGCATTGTTGCAACCGCTGTTATTTTCTTCATTCTATCGCCCGTCATACCAGCTATGGTTATTTCATTTTTATTTTATATTGCACTGGAGCCTTTAGCTGCTCGACTCTGCTTGTATGGTTTCAGCCGTATGCAGGCTGCACTCAGCGTTATTTTGTTAATCATTGTCTCCATTGGCCTATTCTCATTTATGGGCTTTGATTCCATGACCCGCCAGTTTCAATCAGTTTATGTTCAACTTAACAGCATCAAGCAACAACTGGGCGAACAAATTATTAACATGAACAACAAGTTGATTGAGCAAGGTTTTAATGTTGACCTTAGTGCCCTGCATGCAGCAACTGCCGAATCAACTATCAGTATGGACATGGAACTATTGGAATTTGGCTCAGCCATTATCTTATCCATAGCCAGCTACTTCCTGCTAGTCCCCCTGATACTCTTTTTTCTATTAAAAGATTATCGCAGCATAAGAAACATGGCTCTTGGTTTATTACCCAACCGCTATTTTGAACTGGGATGGTTGGTCTATTACCGTGTAACAACACAGTTATATCGCTACTTCAGGGGAGTTATTTTACAAGTAGCCATACTCACTCTAGTTGCATCAATCGGCTTATATTTTATTGGTGTTGAATCATTTTTTATCTTTGGTATCTGCGCAGGCTTTCTGGTAGTCGTCCCTTATCTTGGCCTGTTTTTGGCCATGCTGATCCCGGTCATCGTCACATGGAGCACATCACCTGGCGACTACGTGATGATTTCAAAAATTATCGTTGTTATCTCTTTTGCCTACATTCATGATCAGGTTATTGTTGTTCCTACCGTTATTGCCAATGCAGTGAACATGCACCCACTCATTATTATTCTTGGCATTGTACTATTTGGTTATTACCTTGGCATTCTTGGCATGGTAATCGCTGTACCCTTATTGGCCACTATCAAGATTATTCTTGAAAGCATGATCAATGGATTGCAAAACAAGGTAGAAGATCCAATCTGACATCAGGGTGACACGGTATGAAATACCCCGGCTTTTTCGACCATATTCCACCAATTGTTCTGTTTGATCCTTTTGCAGAATTTCTTGGTGCTTGTGAAGAAGGTATTATCGACATTCATTTTGTTGATGTGGTTCGTCTTGCCGGTCACTCATGCCCGACTATTGCTGGCGCCTGGCTAATGGCTGACGAAGCTCTTATAGCACTATATGGCAATGACCTGCCACAACGAGGTAATATTGAAGTCGCCATGCAACATGCTCAAACTGAGGGCGTTTGCGGTGTACTGGCTAATGTATTTTCTTTTATAACGGGTGCAACAAAGGATAGTGGCTTTCATGGATTAGGTGGTCAATTTGACCGTCGCCACCTTTTATCTTTTGGCAATGATATACCGGCAACAGTACGCTTTACCCGAAAAGATAATCAAAAGAGTGTATTGGTTAGATTTGATCACTCCCCTATTCCATCCAACCCTCAAACAGGTGAACTGATGCCATTAATGCTTTCTGGTAAAGCAGATATGCAACAACGAAAGGAGTTTCAGAAACTATGGCAGGAACGAGTTGAAGCTATCTTGTTTCATGACAGAAACACTCAGGCCTTGGTCAACATCGAGTATGACTGATCAAAATTATATGTAGTCATTGTAGGTACGGGCTTTAGCCCGACAACTAACAACAATTATTAACTTACTCATTCTGTCGGGCTAAAGCCCGACCTACAAGAAAATTTATTTGAACTGATTATTCTGACACTCTCGTCAAGCTACTTTTATCCGTATGATCAAAGTCTTTGCCATAGATAAATAGATAAGTTGTTTGTGAATATGAAATCTTGTCACCATCGACTTTCAAATTCATTTTAAAGCCTGTTGTTTTTGCGTTATCACGCATAAAAGGCGATTGTGCTATTCCCCAATCTCCTCCATCTTCAGATGCGACACGTAATAATGCAGAGTTACCGTTGATAGAAGCCGGATCAAACGAACCGCCAGCTACCAGAGTTACACCACGCGGAATGGAGATAGTATGCATAACTGTATTTTCAGCTGCATCCCATAACCAATAGCCCACCTGGTCATGAAACTGTTCATTATTACTTTTACGATACACCTTCTGATGATAGCGCACGATAGCCAAATTCTGCCTATCTGCATTATCTACATCGCCAGCTGTTTCAAACAACAACTCTTCATAATAAGGGTTTTCTTCAATAGTACCATCTGATTCGGGAGCAATATCCATACCCTTGTCACCCGTCCACTTCCCTACCAAAAATGCCAAGGGGCCGTAATCAATACCTTCAATTATTGTACTAGTCATAGAAAACACTCTATTAATGTCAGTTAAATGTTAGGGTTATTATAGGGAATACTTCTGATAAATAAAACCCATAAAAAGCAATCGACTTCATAGTTAAAATCTATAAATGTACTCTAATCCAGTTTGGTTCCTGAATGAAGTTTTGCTTTCAATAAAAGATAATCCGAGCAAGAATATAATACACTCGGATTTAGTCCTGAACTCACAACACCTCATAACATATTAACAATGAATCATTTTATTAAGAGAAAACCTCAACAAAAACGCTCAAAGGCAAAATATGACGCAATTTTAAATGCCTGCCCTCAAGTTCTTGCCGAGTTTGGCTTCAAAAAAAGTACCACCGAGCGCATAGCTTTAGAAGCAAATGTCAGCACAAGCACACTCTACGATTACTTCCCCAATAAGGAATCAATTTTCATAAATTATCTTGATAATGAACTAGATTGTGCCCTCGCACTAGCCAGTGAGAAGATGGTTCACTCTATCAGGGTTGAAAAACAACTCTTGAAAGACCTGATTACGGTAGGCATTGATTTTGCTTATCAACATAAGGAAATGCTAAGAGTTGTATTATATGAAATACCACAAAGTCTCCAGCGTGTTGACCTGGTATTAAGTAAAGCCAGAATACATGCTATCGTTATGGACTTTGCAAAAAGCCAATCACCTGACACGCCAACTGATG
>CBDUPD010000047.1:0-10118 GCA_965368985.1 uncultured Spongiibacteraceae bacterium
TAATACCACTCCCATGCTTCAGGGTTGATCGGTTCGCCTACACTTCCTAACAAACGTAGCGAGCTGCGTGATGTTGATTTCACGAAATCATCACCAGCTGCCATTAGTGCGCGTATAGCCGTTGGAGCGGTATAAAAAATATTAACCTGGTGTTTATCAATAACCTGCCAGAAGCGAGATGCATCAGGATAGGTGGGTACGCCTTCAAACATCAGTGTAGTGGCGCCGTTGGCAAGTGGGCCGTAAAGAATGTAAGAGTGGCCGGTTATCCAGCCGACATCGGCAGTGCACCAGTAGATATCACCCGGTTTGTAATCGAATACGTAGTGGTGGGTCATGCAGGCGCCTAACAAATAGCCTGCAGTGGTGTGTAATACGCCTTTTGGTTTTCCGGTTGAGCCGGATGTGTAGAGTATAAACAACGGGTCTTCTGCATCCATGGCTTCTGGAGGGCAGAGAGTTTCCTGTTGATCGACAAATTCGTGATACCAGACGTCATGCGCGTCGTTCCAGTCTATGCTATTGCCAGTATGTTGAACTACCAGACAGGTATGAACATTGGGGCATGAGGCTAGTGCTTTATCAGTATTGGCTTTAAGTGGAATATGTTTTCCACCGCGAACGCCTTCGTCTGCGGTGATAACTACCTGGCAGTCAGAATCAAGAATACGATCTTTTAATGCCTCAGGAGAAAAACCACCAAATACCACTGAATGGACAGCACCGATACGTGTGCAGGCTAACATGGCGTATGCAGCTTCAGGTATCATGGGCATATAGATACAAACCCTGTCACCTTTATTAACACCTCGTGCCTTAAGTGCATTGGCTACCTGACATACTTTGTTATGCAGGGTCTGGTAGCTGATATTGTATGCATGATCGGGCTCATCACCTTCAAAAATAATTGCGGTGTCATTGGCCTGTGTAGCCAGGTGGCGGTCAATACAGTTCACGCTGACATTGATTTTGCCGTTGATAAACCAGCGAGATTCACCTTTCCCAAGGTCTGACTCAAACACCTTGTCCCATGGTTTATACCAGGTTAGAAAGTTTTCGGCCTGGCTAGCCCAGAACTTCTCGGGGTTCTCAATAGACTGTTGATAGAGCGCCTGATATTGCTCGTTGGTAAGATAGGTGTTTTCCAGTGCTGTGGCAGGTACCGGGTAGATTTTTTCTGTCGCCATGCTTATTCCTGTTATCAGCCTTTTGGGTGAAAATGAAGCTTGTTTTTGTATAAGAGAATATAGAGCTTGGGTTGATTTGAGGCAATAGAAGACTATTAAAAAGCCCTGGGGGTTAGGAAAAAGTTAAGTACGGCGTACGCAAGAAATTGTGTGTGAGGTATTGGATGTCCTTGTCGGGTTTTTTGGATGTCCTTGACGGGTTTTGTCGGGTTAAAACCCGACCTACAATATGGTAAATAGTCTTCCCTGCAGGTCGGGCTTTAGCCCGACATGTACAAGCCCAAAAATAAACAATCACGCAAAAAAAACGCCGCAAGAAGCGGCGTTTTTGATAATTGATTATTTGTTAAGCAACCTGAACCGGAATCGCGTTGCAAGAATGGCTGACAGTATTGTCGGCATTCATATAAATGAGGCGAGGCTTGAAGTTAATAAGCTCTGCTTCAGTATAAGAAGAATAGGCGCAAATAATAACGCGATCTCCTACGCTGGCTTTATGTGCAGCTGCGCCATTTACAGAAATAATGCCCGTATTCTCTTCACCACGAATTGCATAGGTGGTGAAGCGATCACCGCTGTCTATGTTATAGATTTGAATCTGTTCGTATTCACGAATACCAGCCATATCTAAAACACGGCCATCGATAGCGCATGAGCCTTCATATTCGAGGACTGCATGAGTTACACGTGCCTGGTGTAATTTAGCTTTCAACATGGTCGATTGCATGTACCGTAACCTTTGTTCAGTTATATCAAGTATCTTTTTATAGACTTTTTAGCTATAAAAATGTTCAAAAATTAACCGTTTTACTGCCCTAAGTCAGTGGCGAAGCAGTATGCCTGAAATGGCCCTAGTGATCAATGGTAAAACTCACGTTATCTATAAGGCGCGGTTGTCCTAAAAAAGCGGCTGCAAGAATGACAATATTGCGGGTTTTGGCATCAATTTCTTTTAGGGTGTATGCGTCACAGATATTAAAATAATCGACATTGAACCCTGCATTCATCAGGGTTTGTATGGCTTTGCGGCTTATTTCATCAGCAGTGTCTATACCGCTTAACAGCGCCTTCTGGCTTTCAAGCAGGGTTTTGTATAGCAGAGGGGCAATTTCACGCTCTTTAGCGTTTAAATATTGATTACGAGAACTTAATGCAAGTCCATCTTCGGCACGACCTGTTGCAGAACCAATGATTTCAATGGGTATACACAGGTCCTCAACCATTTTGCGAATAACAGCCAGCTGCTGAAAGTCTTTTTCGCCGAATATGGCTACATCTGGCTGCACAATATTAAATAATTTGGCTACAACGGTTGAAACACCATCAAAATGCCCTGGTCGACTGCTTCCACAGTGGTTTTCGGTAATAAAGGGTACTGATACCTGGGTTTGGTCTGCCATGCCGTGTGGGTAGATTTCTTCAACAACCGGGGTAAACAGGAAGTCTACGCCTTCATCGATGAGTTTGTGTTTGTCGTCTTCAAGTGTGCGCGGGTATTTGTCGAGGTCTTCATTTGGGCCAAATTGCAGGGGATTAACAAAAATACTGACAATAACCTTGTCTGCTTCCTGTTTTGCCCGTTTAACCAGTGACAGGTGGCCTTCATGTAAATTGCCCATTGTGGGAACAAAAGCGAGCTTTTGACCATTGGTAACGGCGCCCAGCAAGGCGTCCTGTAACTCGCTTATCAGGGAATATGTTTTCATGATTTATTCGAAAGTGTGTGTGGATTCGGGAAATTGACCGGATTTTACGGCAGAGTTGTAGTTTTCAAGTGCCTCTTGAATTGAGTTGGCACCTTCCATGAAATTTTTTACAAAACGGGCAGGGCGTGAATTAAGGCCAAGCATATCGTGAAGTACCAACACTTGTGCGGTGGTATCAGCGCCAGCGCCAATGCCGATGGTAGGCACAGCTACTGCGTCATCAACCCGAGCTGCTACCGCAGCGGGTACACATTCCATTAAAATTATCTGTGCGCCGGCCTTTTCAAGGGCGACGGCATCTTTAACAAGCTGTTCGGCCTGCTGTTTACCGCGCCCTTGTACCTTATAACCCCCAAGGGTGTTAACTGACTGTGGTGTTAGCCCAATATGTGCACAAACAGGTATACCTCCGCAAACCAGGGTGCTGATGGTTTCACTTAACCATTGGCCGCCTTCAAGTTTCACCATATGTGCACCTGCTTGCATAAGCGTGGTGGCCGATTTTATCGCAGCTGGGGTGTCGCTATATGACATAAACGGCATATCGGCCATAATCAGTGAATTGGTGTTGCCGCGTGATACACATTGTGTGTGATAAGCCATATCAGCAACAGTAACGGGTACGGTGCTTTCGTTGCCTTGTAAGACCATGCCAAGTGAATCGCCGACCAGAATCACTTCAATACCGGCTTTATTCACCAGCCGGGCAAATAAGGCGTCGTAGGTTGTAATGCAGCTGAATTTCTCATTGCTGATCTTGTATTGCTGCAAAGTGTCGATAGTTACTGGTTTCATGCATGTGCCTCAGTAAAAAAACTGGGGTTAAAGTAATGTCGGCCATTTTGAATGGTAAGCATGTAATTAATCAAGCTATTGAAGGCATAATCATCATTAATCAGATCGATTTGTTCAGCGTTGATAATTAATAATGGTGCATCATCATAAAAGAGAAAGAAACGACTATACGCTTCATTGATCTGCTCAAGGTATTGGGCATGAATATGCTGTTCCGAGGGTACACCCCGGTGTTGAACTCTCTGTAGCAAGGTGTGTGCAGGCGCCTGGAGATAAATTACCAGATCTGGCTTGGGTGCTTCAATCTCCAGTTGTTTGTAGACCATTTCATAGAGTTTGAATTCA
Source organism: uncultured Spongiibacteraceae bacterium (assembly GCA_965368985.1). Lineage (GTDB taxonomy): Bacteria > Pseudomonadota > Gammaproteobacteria > Pseudomonadales > DT-91 > CAZTZY01. The sequence goes on from CBDUPD010000047.1 coordinate 4,034, forward strand.
TCGTTATTGAGGATGTTTTCAGCAAACAGTTTGTCTTTTTCTATCATAAAATCAGAAATATAAAGTGATTCAAAAAGATCTGTCTGTTTTAAATCCATGAGTTGCTGGGCACGCTGGAATAGAAAGAATAGCTGTGTTGCCAATGCATTTTGATGCTGGTTTTCATAGAACTTTTCAAGAAACGGGTTGCTGTCAGCGTTTTCCAAAAGTGGTTGGTAGTTAAATACCTCGGCCATGCGTTTTGCCAAAGAGGTTTTACCAACGCCAATGGGGCCTTCAATAGCAATAAACCTGGGAAGATTGTCGGTTTCTTGTAGATTTATGAGGTTTTCGTTCACAATTAGATTATTTTGCTTATGTTGTAGTGAGTTTACCGGTTTTGTGACAGTTTTTCTAACCCTTGCCCTGAAAGCGACTTTTTTATATCCATAACAGTCTGGTTATTGGTGAGTATAAGTTCAGGGGCAATTTCGCAAAGAGGGTAGATAACAAAGTTTCTTTCAGTCATTCGTGGGTGCGGAGTGGTTAGAGTTTCACTATTAAAGACATCCCGGTTGAAAAGTAAAATGTCCAGATCAAGTGTTCGTGCTCCCCATCGGATATTACGTACCCTGCCATGCTGGTTTTCTATCGTTTGTAGTTCGTTAAGCAGTTCAAGGGCTTCCAACCCGGTTTCAAGGCGTAGTACGCCGTTCACATAGTCATCCTGTTCGCCGGGGCCAATAGCCTTGCTGCGGTACCATGATGATCGGGCTGTAATATTACCGAGTTTGGCTATGTCGCTGACTGCGGTTGTCACCTGGTGCAGCGGTGACGCAAGATTACTGCCAAGCGCAATATAGCTAATGTTCATAGCCGTTTCTATTTATTGTTGGTTAGCAGGTTTAGGTTTTCGTTTGCGGGGTTTACGTTTGCGGTTGCCCAGCCCCCCCGATAATTGACTCAAGCTTTGTTGGCGTTCGCTGTCATTTTGAATTTGAAACTGTGTCCACCATTCACCCAGGCCTGGTTCTATTTCGCCAACTTGCTCCCGTAATAACAGAAAATCATAAGCTGCACGAAATTTTGGATGTTCTAACAATTTATATGCGCGGCCACCTGTGCGGTTGTTTAAGCGAATTTGTAATTCCCATATTTCTTTCATCGTTACCTGAATGCGTTTGGGTATGGTTGTTGCTGGGGCTTGCTGCTGAATAATGATATTGGCAGCTGCATGGGTTGCAGCAAGTGCCGGTAATCCATCTTTTTCAAATTCTGCCTTGACGTTGCACAGGCTGGGCCATAAGAACGTAGCATAGATAAAGGCCGGGGTTACTGACTTGCCGATACTTATTCTGTCATCAGTATTTTGCAGTGCCTGTAGAATGAACCTTTCATTTTGAGAGTTATTGATAATCAGGTTACTCGACCGTATCAGATAATGTAACAACTCATATTTTTTCAGTTGCTCATAGGTTTCTATCGCGTGTCCACTAACAAAAAGTTTGAGAAATTCATCAAACAGTCGCGCTGGAGGTATGTTTTTTAGTAGTTCGGCATCGGGTTTGATAATGGCTTCGGTAGATTTTTCAATGGTAAACCCAAGCTTTGCAGCAAAACGTATCGCTCTAAGAATACGTACAGGATCTTCTTTAAAGCGAGTATCAGGATCGCCGATCAGGCGTAGTATCTTGTCGTGTATATCATTTACCCCATTTGCAAAGTCATATACGCAAAAATCTTTACTTGAGTAATAAAGCGCATTTACCGAGAAGTCACGACGCAGGGCATCTTCTTCAACAGAGCCAAAAACATTATCGCGCAATAACATGCCATGCTCACTGGCAGCGGAAGTGTTTTTACAATTATTGTCATCATTGGCATCATGATGGCCGCGGAAAGTTGTTACTTCAATAATTTCCCTGCCAAAAAGCACATGTACAATTCGAAACCGGCGGCCAATGATGCGCGCATTTTTAAACAGCTTGCGTACCTCTTCAGGTGTGGCGTCAGTGGCTACGTCAAAATCCTTGGGATGTTTCCCCAGCATCATGTCTCGGACAGCACCACCAACAAGAAAAGATTCGTATCCGGCATTACTCAGGCGCTTCATGACTTTCAGGGCGTTATCGCTGATATCACGACGGGAAATAGGGTGGCGCTCGCGTTCTATTTTATTGGCGTTAAAGTTTGTCGGGGATTTTGTTATGTTTTTGATCGGGGACACTGTAAGAGTGGTTCTCTTGGGTATATAGGTTTTAATTATTAAGTTCTTCGGACTCGCAGTGTAGCAGTCAAAATGACAAAAGGGGATAGTAGCAGGGAAAAGGCTTTAAGAAATAGAGGGAAGACATTGTCTTCCCACCCAGGTAATCGTTCTATTTGTTTTTATTATTATTTATTTTGTTTTTATTATTATATGGAATAATCTGCAATGCCCGTGCCAATATTTTAAAGATGTAGATAAATCAGTGGCTTAGGGGGTATTTCTTGTTTTGTTGGTTTTATTGGAAGGTTTTTTGTTACTTATGTTTACAGTGGTTTGTTACATTTTTATTTATCGGTAACAAGTTTTTTGATAGGTGGATCAATTATTCAGTTAAAAACTGATGTAAAGAGACAGGATAGGTAGATTCGGGATATTTTGGAATCTCAGATAAACTAAAGGGAGGCATATGCCTCCCTTTGTCCAAGCCGTTATTTTTATTATTACTCTGTTCTTATTATTATTTGATATCTTATTATTATTTACAGTAATAAAGAGCAGATTTTATGCCAAATATGGAATATGCAGTAAAATCAATAGCTTATGTTTTTTATAGCTGTTTTTATCTGGTAGAGTTTTTTTGAGTGTTACCTTGGTACTCGGTTTGGGTAACATTACGGTGTGTTAAGGTAACATATAGTATGGAGCAATTAATTGGTGCTTTTGCCGGGTTTTGACTTTTTTCGGGGTATGCCCAGGCGTTGGCGTCTTTCCCATAAGCATTTTCTACTGACGCCCAGTTTGCGGGCGAGCTCGGTCTCGCTCATGTGTTCCTGGTGTTCGAGAATGAATCGCTGAAAATAGTCTTCAAGGGAGAGGCCTTCTTCGTCGGTATCAAAAAAAGTTGATTCCTGTTGATTGTCAGTAAACTGGAAGTCATAGTTATCAAGTCTGACCAGCTCAAGGTCAATGTTCAATGCTTCATTATCTATTTCATTGTTATCGCCAAGAATAACAGCTCGTTCGATCACATTTTCCATTTCCCTGATATTGCCCGGCCAGTTATAGCTGGTAATGGCTTGAATGGCTTCGGGTGTAAAGTACATGGCTGGTTTATGCATTTTTTCACAGAAGCGCTCAAGAAATGCTTCTGCAAGTACCAGGATGTCTTTACCTCTTTCTCGAAGTGGAGGAAGGGCGATATGCATAACATCAAGTCGATAAAAAAGGTCTTGTCGAAATTTACCCTGGGCAGATAAAGTCTTAAGGTCTCGATGGGTTGCAGCAATGACCCTTACGTCTACCTGTTGTGATTCAACAGAGCCAATACGCCTGATTTCACCTTCTTGTAAAAAACGTAATAGCCGGGCCTGTGCTTCAAGAGGCAGTTCACCGATCTCGTCAAGAAACAGGCAGCCACTATCAGCGGCCTCAATAAGCCCCATACGATTAGTGTTAGCACCGGTGAATGCGCCTTTTTCATAACCGAACAGTTCTGATTCTATGAGTGTTTCGGGGATGGCTGCACAGTTTACGCAGACAATAGGTTTGTTGGCTCTATTACTTAATTGATGAATGGCTTTGGCAATAAGCTCTTTACCTGTTCCTGTTTCTCCCTGAATGAGAATATTACATTCAGTAGGGGCGGATTTTATAACATGTGAAAATACTTTTTTCATGCCATTGCTATTGCCAATAAGGCCAGGCAAAGATACTTTTTTGCTATTTTCGCTAATAACAGGTGTTATGGTTTGATTTTCAATATGATTTTGTTCAATAATTCGATTAACGGTTTCAATCATTTCTTCGTGATCAAAAGGTTTGGGGATATAGTCGACAGCTCCCATTTTCATTGAGTCAACGGCAGAGCGCAGGCTGGCATAGCTGGTCATGATTAAAACAGGAATGTCGCCGGCAAGCTTGATAAGGTCTGTGCCGGGTTTTCCAGGCAAGCGTAAGTCGCTAATAACAAGATCGAAATGGTTTTGTTGAATGTGTTTGGTGGCTTCCTGAACAGATTCGGCTTCTTCCACATGAAAGCCGTTTTTTTCAAGCAGCCGTTTCAAGGCGGTTCGAATAATAGGTTCGTCTTCAACGGCAAGAATTTGTTTCATAACACTTTCAGAATTGATGTCTTTAATAATAATAACTGACTGATGACGGGAAGCAAGTTTGTCGGCAATATATTCAGATGGATGGTATTACAAGCAGGGTGTGGGAGCATTTATGTTATCTCATCATGCTCAGATGTGGCCTTGGGTAGATTGATGATAAAGCATGTGCCGGATTCAGAGTTTGTATCGATCGGGCTAATAACCTGAATTTGCCCATAATGCTCTTCAATAATGCTATACACCAGAGATAGGCCCAGACCAGTTCCTTCTCCCGGCTCTTTTGTTGTATAAAACGGGTCAAAAATATGTTCCTGCTGGTTTTTCGGTATACCGGGACCGTTATCAGTGATTTTTAACTCAATAGTATGATCGTCTTCAAAACTCTCCAGAGTAATGGATACCTTATTTTCACAGGCATCAAGCGCATTTTTTAACAGGTTAAGAAATACCTGTAGCAGATTTTGTGTGTCTGCCTGCACAAGGTGCTGCTTATTAATCCGGTTGTGGATATTATCGACCACCATGCGTTGATCAAGAGAAAGCAGGTGAATTGCATCATCTGCACAAAGATGCAGATTGACTGATTCTGTCTTGAGTTGCGAGGTGTGAGAGCCTGCATGTGAAAAGTTAACAAGTGATTGTACTATTCTGGTTACACGTTCGGTTTGCGTTAAAATATCTTTTGCCGCTTCGTTTATTTCAGGAGTATCGCTGTCGTATTTAAGGTTTTGGGCCAGACAGGCAATTCCCGTTATCGGGTTCCCTATTTCATGTGCTACACCTGCTGCAAGACGCCCAATAGAGGCCAGGCGTTCGTTGTGCAAGAGTTCTTGTTCAAGTTTTACAAGAGCGGTGACTTCTTCAAGCAAAATCGTTTTGTTCCCACTTTCTGTGGGTTGTTCCGGTAGTTTTGCTTTATAAAAAGAAAACCAGCGTGTTGTTCCCTGAATAAGCATTTGTTTTTTGTGTAGCTTTGAATCATTGCTGGTTAAGAAATCAGTGAAGGCAGCAGGCCAGGGGTCACTGAGGCTGGTAACAGATGAGCCGACGATAGTATTTGCCGCGATGCCAGTTAGTTGCTCCATGGATTTATTCCACATGAGAATTTCCTGTTCATCATTGAGTGTACAAACGCCTAAAGGTAAATGTTCAATCGTATTGCGATGATAACGGCGCAGGTTATCAAGCTCGGCTGCCAGTCCGGTAAAATGCGATTGATAATTTTCCAGATGATGTTCTATGAGTTGAATATCTTCTTTGGCAGGCTCATCAAGATTTTTTTGATAGGGTAAATATTCAGAAACAATTTGCCTGGCTACAGTTGGGCCAAAAAGGCCGGAAAGATTTGATTCCAGTTGTCTTCTTAACAGTCTCAGTGCAAATGGTCGAGCTTCGCTTATTGTCATGTTAAGTTCAGTCAGTGCATTGTGGACTTCTCTTTCTGCAGCTTCAGCACCAATAATGTCACTTAATTTTTCGATAAACTGGTCTGCTGAATTCATGCTCAGGTGTTGAAGCATAGGGCGGCTAAGATCATCTTGTGTACATATTTTGGCAGCCGTTTGTTGTTCGTCATCAGTTTTGGTGAGCAGCGATACAGCACCAAAAGTAAGCATGTTGAGTCCCAGGCAGGTAATGGCTGCTGCAAAAGAGTGGTCGCTTTGATTCAGGTTGAACAAGCTTTGCAGAACAAGATCCAGACTAATTGCGTTAGGAAGAATCATGGGTAATAGTATAGTGATTCCCCAACTGGTGAATCCTACTATAAGACCGGCAATCAAGCCTT
>CBDUPD010000048.1:0-10115 GCA_965368985.1 uncultured Spongiibacteraceae bacterium
AACAACCAAAACACGGCCTTCTCCAGGTGTTTTCAGCATCTGTCCAACTTTTGAGTTGTCTTCAAAACACTTGATGGTTACTACCTCACCACCAAACTGACGTATGGCTCCGTAGTGTTTAAATACCGGCTCAGCCACCTGAACAGCATCACCGTATTCATCACATAGATCGGGTGTTGAAATTTTCATTGTAAGTTCTCTTAACTATCAAACACTCCAGTCATCTCGAGCGTAGTCGAGAGATCCCTCAACTACGCTCGGGATGACTAAATAGATTCACCTAATTAATGTATTAAAAAAAGCGACCGTGGTCGCTTTTTTATTAACAATAGAAACCTGTTAGCTATTAAGCAAACTGATTCATTGTATTGTCTTTACCAGACGCTTTCAGTGCAGCTTCACCAGAGAAGTATTCTTTGTGATCATCACCCATATCAGAACCTGACATGTTTTGATGTTTAACACAGGCAATACCCTGACGAATCTCTTTACGCTGAACACCAGCAACATAACCCAACATACCCTGATCGCCGAAGTACTCTTTAGCCAGGTTGTCTGTAGACAATGCAGCAGTGTGGTAAGTTGGCAAAGTGATAAGATGATGGAATATACCCGCTTCACGAGCAGAGTCTGCCTGGAAGGTACGGATTCTTTCATCAGCTTCAGCTGACAGCTCAGTAGTATCGTAATCGCCGCTCATCAAATTTGCACGATCATAAGCAGAAACGTCTTTGCCTTCTTCAGTCCATGCATCAAATACTTGCTGACGGAAGTTTAGTGTCCAGTTGAATGATGGGCTGTTGTTGTATACCAGCTTGGCATTTGGAACAACTTCACGAATACGATTAACCATGCCACCAATTTGACCGATATGTGGCTTTTCAGTTTCTATCCACAATAAATCAGCACCGTTCTGCAAAGAAGTAATACTATCTAATACGCAACGATCTTCACCAGTACCTTTACGGAACTGAAACAGGTTGCTAGGTAAACGCTTGGGGCGTACCAGCTTGCCATTCTGATTAATAACAACGTCACCGTTGTTCATATCTTCAAGCGCAACTTCTTCAACATCAAGGAAAGAGTTGTATTGATCACCCAGATCGCCCGGCTCATTAGTTACAGCGATTTGTTTGGTTAAGCCTGCACCCAAAGAATCAGTACGAGCGACGATAACACCGTCATCAATACCCAGTTCAATAAACGCATAACGCACAGCGCGAATTTTCGCTAGAAAATCTTCATGAGGAACAGTTACCTTACCGTCCTGGTGACCACATTGCTTTTCATCAGAAACCTGGTTTTCAAGTTGAATACAGCAAGCACCTGCTTCGATCATTTTCTTGGCTAACAGGTAAGTTGCTTCTGCATTACCAAAACCGGCATCGATATCAGCAATAATTGGCACGACATGAGTTTGAAAATTATCAATTCTGTTTTGCGCGTCTTTTGCTTTAACATCATTACCTTCTTCACGTGCATTATCTAACTCACGGAACAAGCCTCCCAGCTCGCGCGCATCAGCCTGACGCAAAAATGTGTACAACTCTTCAATCAAACTTGGTACCGATGTTTTTTCATGCATTGACTGATCTGGCAGAGGACCAAACTCGGAACGCAGAGCTGCAATCATCCAGCCAGACAGATAAAGGTAACGACGGTCAGTACTGTTAAAATGCTTCTTGATAGAAATCATTTTTTGTTGACCGATAAAACCGTGCCAGCAACCCAGAGACTGGGTATATTGAGAATTATCATTGTCATAACGATCCATATCGTCACGCATGATCTTCGCTGTATATTTAGCAATATCCAGACCTGTTTTGAAACGGTTCTGGGCACGCATGCGAGCAGCGTATTCCGGGCTAATAGAATTCCACGCTTCACCATTGGTATTGCATAAGTTTGTAATGGCGTCGATGTCGTTGCTGTAGTTTGACATTGTTATTCCTCTAAAAAGGTTAAGTTCTATTCAGTGGTGGCAAGTCTAGAGTCGCAATGATGATTTGGGAAATTTATACTTTCTATCTTGAGTATTCATTTCATGAATAGTAGGTGACATATATCACCTGATTTGTGCCTCAATAGAACAAAAGATGAGAACCTGATTCTACTTATAAGATTAACCTCAATAAACAACAACAAAACTTGTAAAAAACCTATCAGCATTGAGCCTTGAAACTGATTTTAAGGCTTCCTCCAAAAAAGCCTTAAAACAAGCGCTATTCCTCATTAACACACAGGCTAAAGCCCGAACTACAACTCTCTTGCTACCCAAGCAGCTAAAAAAATCAGAGCAAAAAACTGTGCAACAAGAGAAAAAAGGCTAAAAAAGAAACAAAATAAGAAAATGTTATTATTGATATTTGTCACATGAATATTGATCGTGACAAGTCATCATATTTGTATGAAACAATGGAGAAAAACAGCTGTTTTCATAGACTGGAGTCTATGAAAAGTGGGAAGCACTCTAAAGAATAAATACCATTGGTTCTTTTGCAGGAGCAGATTTCATCCGCGAATTGATTTACAGTAAAAAATTCGCGGATGAAATCCACTCTTACAAAAACAGATGATATTACTTCAGTGCAGCCTCGGCAGCACCACGACCAACATCAGCGCCAAGTTCAACCAGCGTATTTTCCAGAGCGCTCAGGCAAAGCAGAACATTTTCTCTTCGGCTGGCATAACCCATCAAACCGATACGCCAAACTTTACCTGCCAACGCACCCAGACCGGCGCCTATTTCAAGGCTGTAGTCATTCAACAAACGTTGACGCACCTCAGCATCATCAACACCATCAGGAATAGCAACAGCATTTAACTGTGGCAGACGCTCATCTTCAGGTACAACAATATTTAAACCCAAAGCATCAAGCCCTGCTTTTAGCATCAGATGATTTTGACGATGACGTGCCCAGGCATTTTCCAACCCTTCTTCTTTCAACATCAGCAATGATTCATGCAATGCATATAGACTATTAACAGGTGCAGTATGGTGATAAGCACGCTTGGCCTGCCCACCCCAGTATCCCATCACCAGCTCCATATCCAGAAACCAGCTTTGCACCTTGTCTTTACGCCCCTTGATTTTAGCTACGGCCTTTTCACTGAAAGTGACTGGCGAGATACCTGGCACGCATGACAAACATTTTTGGGTGCCTGAATAGACGGCATCCATCCCCCAACCGTCAACATCTACTTCTACACCGCCTAATGAAGTCACAGTATCAACAATGGTTAAACAGTCGTGACGTTGTGCAATTTCACACAGGGTTTTAGCATCACTCAAGGCACCAGTTGATGTCTCGGCATGAACAAATGCAACTATGCAGGCATCAGGATTGTCCTGTAGCGCAGCTTCCAGTTTTTGTGGGTCTACCACTCTGCCCCACTCATCTTCAACCATAATGGCAATACCACCACAGCGCTCAACATTCTCTTTCATTCTTGTGCCAAACACGCCGTTTTGACAGACAATCACTTTATCACCATGCTCAACGAGGTTCACAAAACACGCTTCCATACCAGCAGAGCCAGGGCCAGATATTGGCAAGGTTAAGGCATTATTGGTTTGAAAGGCATATTGCAACAGCTCTTTAATCTCATCCATTAAAGATACAAACAGTGGATCGAGATGGCCTATCGTCGGCCTGCCCAAGGCTTCCAATACACGTGGATTAACATCTGAAGGACCAGGGCCCATAAGTACACGTTGAGGTGGGTGAAAAGATGAAGGCATAGTAAAAACTCTCTTTATTATCGGCAGCCAGCAATAGCATCCAACAGGTTCAATAACTAATAGGGATGCCTATTCTAATGATAAATTGCCGAGTAGCAAAGGTATGCAATGCATGAGCGGATTTTATCCGCGAATGGGTAATCCATATCACGTTAATTCGCCGGTAAAATCCGCTCCTGCAAAATTTGTTACAGTTTCATCAGGCAGCTGCTTGAATAGTAGCTGCCTTTTTCTTCTGTTCTTTTCTGTGGCGATGTAAAGCCGGTTCAGTATAACCGTTGGTTACATCCTTGCCGTTAAAGATCAGGTCACAGGTTGAAACAAGTGCCAGACGATTTTTAAAATCGCTATCGCCATTCATGCAATAAGGTAAAAGTGGCTCATACAGCTCATCGTCAGCATTTTGTTGATCCACAACTGCAGCCATACGTTGAATAGAATCAATAATCTGTTCACGTGTACAGATATTATGGTGCAACCAGTTACTCAAATATTGACTCGATATACGCAATGTTGCCCGATCTTCCATCAAGCCTACATTATTAATATCCGGTACTTTTGAACAACCCACACCCTGGTCTATCCAGCGTGTTACATAACCCAGAATACCCTGAATATTATTATCGATCTCTCTGGCAATCTGCTCTTTTGTGAGTTTTACATCACCCAATAACGGAATGGTTAGAATATCATCCAGCTCATCAGGTTTCTGTTGACTAATTTTATCTTGCACATCAAGTACTTTCACTGCGTGGTAATGCATAACATGTAGCGTAGCTGCCGTTGGCGAAGGTACCCATGCAGTCGTAGCACCTGATTTTGGGTGAGCAATTTTTTGTTCAAGCATGGCACTCATCAAGTCTGGCATAGCCCACATACCCTTACCAATTTGTGCTTTCCGCCTAAGTCCACACTGCAAACCGATTTGAACATTTCTTGCTTCATACGATTTAATCCATGGCGTATTTTTCATATCTGCCTTGGGAAGAAATGCGCCTGCTTGCATGGATGTATGTATCTCATCACCCGTTCTATCAAGAAAGCCGGTGTTTATAAACACTACTCGATCTTTCGCCTGACGAATACATTCTTTCAGGTTTACAGATGTTCTGCGCTCTTCATCCATAATGCCCATTTTAAGGGTATTTTTTTCCAGACCTAACACTTCCTCAATGAGGGAAAATGATTTTGTTGCGAAAGCCACTTCATCAGGCCCATGCATTTTCGGTTTTACAATATAGATACTGCCCTTCTTCGAATTCTTGAACCTGGAATTTCCTCTCAGATCATGTATACCAATCAACCCCGACATAAATCCATCCAGCAGTCCTTCAGGAATCTCTTCATTTTGTTCCGTCAATACCGCATCTGTTGTCATCAGGTGGCCAACGTTTCTTATAAACATCAAGCTACGGCCACTTAATGTAAACGCACTACCTGTTACATCAAGATAATCACGGTCAGCATTCAACTCCCTGACAATGGTTTTACCATTTTTCTCAAGTGACGCTGACAGTGTGCCCTGCATCAAACCCAGCCAGTTAGAATACACTTCAACCTTGTCTTCACAGTCAACGGCAGCGATTGAATCTTCGCAATCCTGAATAGTTGTTATCGCTGACTCAAGCTGGATATCGGCAATACCGGCAGCATCCGTTTTACCAATCGGGTGAGCTTTATCAATAACAATCTCTACGTGCAGATCATTATTTTTTAAAAGAATGGCTGCAGGTGTTTGCGGCTCGCCTTTATAACCAACAAACTGTCCGGCATCGGCCAGTGTGGTTTCACTACCATCTGTCAGGAAAATTTTCAAAGTACCGCTCTCAACGGCATAAGACTGTGCCAGCACATGAGAACCTTGTCCAAGAACAAACGTGTCATCCAGAAATCTTTTAGCGAAAGCAATCACCTTCTCGCCACGCACCGGATTAAATTCTCGACCCGCTTCAGCTCCACCCTCATCGCTAATAGCATCAGTTCCATACAATGCATCATATAAACTGCCCCAACGGGCGTTGGCAGCATTCAATGCAAAGCGGGCATTTTTTACCGGCACTACCAGTTGGGGACCTGCAATACAGGCAACTTCATCATCAACATTGGTGGTTTCAATAAAGAAATCTTCACCTTCAGGAACCAGATAAGCAATATCACTTAAAAACTGCTGATACGCTAACGGAGTAAAGTCATCCTGGTGTTTTCTATGCCAGCAATCAATCATGCCCTGAATTTCGGCGCGTTTACTTAACAAGCGGGCATTTTCTGCTCCTAAGCTATTGATTAGTTTATTTAATCCTGACCATACCTGTTCTTCACTCAAGCCTGTACCATCCAAGACTTCATCTACAATAAAGTTGTAGAGTAGCTCATTGACCTGAAGGTTTTCACATTGAATGTATGTCATAAAACTTTCCGCTGCTAATTTGCGCCTCTTTTTCTGCTCATGATAAAAAGTCAGAGCCGGCGCATTATGTTTGAGATGGTGAATTCTAGTGATAGTATGGCTAATTGAATAATTCAATGTCTTTATATTGAATATCATTTTAAAAAATAAGGGTCTGTGGAAATGAACATCGGACAGGTTGATCTAAACCTACTCGTCTATTTTGAAACACTGATAAAACACCAAAGTGTCACCAAAGCGGCGAATGATCTTGGCATTACGCAACCGGCAATGAGTAATGCACTCAAACGCCTGCGTGACCTGTTTGATGACCCGATTCTCGTACGCTCAAGCCAGGGTATGAGCCCCACAAAATTTGCCCTTGAGTTACAACCCGATGTCACCCTTTTGCTCTCTAATGTAGAAAATATTTTACTGCGCGACAGAAAATTTGATCACCGCCACTCAACCCATGTATTCAGAATCGCCGTCAGTGATTATGTAGAGACCACACTGATGCCATCCCTGCTTTCTTTTATCCGTAAAGAAGCGCCTTATATCACGCTCGATCTACTGACACCCAGTGACGTAACGCTTGAAGATATCGAAAACGGTCGCATTGATATGATCATCAATCGTTTTGACACCCTGCCACAGTCGTTTTATCAAAAAACACTCTGGCGTGACCACTACACCTGTGTATTCAACAAAAAGCATGCTCTTACCAAAAACCCTTCGCTTGAAACCTATCTTGACTCTGACCACATCTGGGTGAGCAAAACCGGTATGGGCAGCGGTGAACGTATGGAATCAACCAACGCACCGCGTTTGGGCTGGGTTGATAAATACATGAAGAAAATGGGGTATAAAAGAAATATTGCGCTATTTACCCGTCACTACCAATCAGCCATCTTACTGGCACATAAAAGCGATCTTGTTGTCACCCTGCCTTCAAGAGCAACCCGTTTTTACGAAAATGCCGAGAACCTGGTTATACAAAAGCCACCCTTTGAAATACCGCCGATTGAAATCAAGATGGCATGGAGCCCTAGATTACAAAGTGACAAACGCCATAAATGGTTAAGGGATATGATCTCAAACAACTTTGTTGAATAGCTACTCAGATTCCAACACCTGACGATGGGGCGGCGACCTCAGTTACAATGCCACCCTTTACCCAGAAACTATCGAAACTCAAAACCAAAAGAAATTCGGTGAACGCTTTCATTATAGTCAATCAATGATTCACCATAGCCAGAGAAAAAACGCGCAAAGAAATAGGTATCTATCTGACTTAAGGGCCAGCTGTAACCCAACTGAACTGCCCCTTTACCGGTTGCGGGGTTTCCGCGAAGCATGCCGGAAAAAGACCTCCCCTTTGATTTAAAGTGATAAAAATATAACTCGCCATAACCCATATATTGATGAATATCCGGATTATCATCACCCCGCGTATCCTCAGCTGAGGTTTTATCGTCTTCTGATCTGCGCAACCAAAGCTTTAAGCTATACTCCCCATGTCCACTATTCCAATACGGCCATAGATAGGCTCTATCCCAACTACGAGAATTTGGTAAACTTTTACCATTAGATTCATGCTCAACGCCAACATATGCCCCCCAATTATCCCCGCCGAGAGTCTCTGGCGTAATATGATATAGAATCTCGGGATTATAATTTGTCTCCCGAAACGGGCTGGAATTATTGCTATCCAAAAACTGCCAATACGATGTTTGCGTATAAGCAATATAAAAATTTGGTATTACCACTTGCATCTTGGCACTAAACTGAAAAATCAACTCACTCTTATCACTACCACCCTGATCCACTCGATAAGTCAGGGGTAAAAAATAATTCTGCTTATGTAACGACACACCCTCGAGAATTATTTTATTAGCCGTACGAATCACTACACCATCAGCAAATAAGGAAGGCACATTAAAACAAATCAGTAAAACCCCGAGAATTTTTAATTTTTTCAACATAGTTTAACGATAATAAAAAAATGCAGAAACCAACAAGAGCGGCGTAAAAGATTTTTAATCACCAAGATCCCTGGCATTGATATAGGCTTGCTCAGAAATATGGTGATAGTTTTTAACGCCTTCGGCAAACCCCATATACGATTCATAGATTTTCATCGCCATGGGATCACCGGCCACCATCTCTTTTAACACTTCTTCTGAAACCTGCTTTAGCTCTATCAACACATCATCAGGTAATTTTCTTAATTGCACACCGTGTGTTTCAATCAACTCTTTAAGGGCCGCGTTGTTTCTTGCCGTATATTCATCAAGCATACTTTGGTTAGCTGCACGCGCTGCCACATCAACGATGATACGCAAATCTTCTGGCAGTGCTTCATAGGCATCTTTATTGACAATGATTTCAAGCGTAGGACCTGGCTCATGCCAACCCGGATAGTAATAATACTTAGCCGCCTCATGAAACCCCATTGCCAGATCGTTATAAGGACCAACCCACTCTGTCGCATCAATAACGCCAGTTTTTAATGATGTATATAAATCACCGCCAGCAATATTGACTGCTGTACCACCAATACGATTGAAAACTTCACCGGCTATTCCGGGGATACGCATCTTTAAACCCTGCATATCTTCGATGGTGTTAATCTCTTTATTAAACCAGCCGGCCATTTGCACACCGGTATTACCACCTGCCAGTGGCACCAGATTAAACTGTGCATATAACTCTCGCCACAACTCTATGCCGCCGCCATAATAAAGCCATGCATTCATCTCTTGTGCAGTCATACCAAATGGGATTGTGGTGAAAAACGGGGTTGCTACTGACTTGCCTTTCCAATAATAGGCACCTGAATGACCCACTTCTATACTACCTTGAGACACTGCATCAAAAACACCCAAAGGCGGAACCAGCTCTTTCGCACCATAAACCTTGATGGTTAGCCTGCCCTTGCTCATTTTTGTCACATTTTCTGCAAATTGCTCAGGTGCAGTACCCAGACCAGGAAAACCTTTTGGCCATGAGGTAGCCAGCTTCCATTCAATAATATCTTTAGAATCAGTGCCATTTTTATTAGCACGCTCTGTTTCATTAGCAGAAATTTCATTGTTAACATCAACGCTTTTTAAAACATAGACTGCAGACAATGCTGTTAACGCTGCGACCAGAATCAAAATAATTAATGGTTGAATATTAATATTCTTCATTGAATGGTGTTCTCTTTACATGGTCTCAAGCTTTGCATACTGCAAAACCAGCCATTTACTGCCTACATCAGTAAAATTAACCTGAACTCGCGCACTGGCTCCCTGCCCTTCAAACTGCAATACCACACCCTCACCAAATTTTTTGTGGCTTACCTGTTGCCCAAGTTTAAAACCGGCCTCAGCCATGGCTTCTTTTTTCTGATGTGTATTTGATGTAATCACCGGCCGACTGATTGTCGATTGTATGCGAACTTCCCTTATCAGTTCTGAAGGAAACTCTTTAATAAAGCGTGAAGGTCGATTATAACTTTCCTTGCCGTGTAAACGACGTGTTTCAGCATAACTAACAAACAATCTCTGCATGGCGCGAGTAACACCAACATAACAAAGTCGACGCTCTTCTTCCAAACGACCCGGCTCATCCAGGCTCATTTTATGAGGAAATAAATTCTCTTCAACACCCACCAGAAACACTAATTGAAATTCCAGGCCTTTAGCACTATGCAAGGTCATTAACTGCACGCTGTCTTCAAATTCATCAGCCTGACCATCACCTGCATCAAGTGCTGCGTTATCAATAAATTGCTGTAACAGCGATGATTCTTCATCAGTGTCTTCTACAAAATCGCCTGCTGCACTAACCAGCTCTTCAAGGTTTTCAAGTCGCGCCTGGCCTTTCTCACCTTTCTCCTTTTGAAAGTGAGGTATCAAGCCAGAACGATCAATAGTCATTTCAACCATGCCATCAAGCTCAAGACCTTCCATTGATTCTTCAATATTTTCAATCAATGCG
>CBDUPD010000049.1:0-9955 GCA_965368985.1 uncultured Spongiibacteraceae bacterium
CCCAACTTGCACCCTAATATGAAATCAAGAGTTACAACAACTCACAGGATGTGAGGAGAACCGGGCAAGGATGCCCAAAACAATATCAATGGATGTAACACTAAAAATAATTTATAAGGATATTAAGATCATGAAACCTAACCAACAACTCCCTCTTCAGCAAATTAAAAGAATTTATCGCCAGGCTATCGAAAATATAATTATTAAATCTGTTAGAGATGAAGGCATTATTGATTTTCCGAAAGCCAGAGCATCTATCGAATACTTATGGGCTCATCAATTCATGACCCATTACTCAAACCTGAACCTCTCTTCAATCTATGAAATATGGTCAATATTTGATAAAACAATGGCTGACCTCGATCGCTGTGAAGATCAGACACATTCGCTTGTCACGCATCATTCAGAAGCTTATTGCCACGCATAAGTGATCATTTTCACTTGATTAGCTGACATATAAGTTTTAAAAGCTACTTTAACTTCAGCTCCTTAACGATATCCGCCCAATAGCCAGGGTCCGGATATCGGTTATGTGTGAGACTTACGCTATCAGCAATACCATCAAGACGATCTGTTAGCTTTTGCGCAATTTCATTTCGGGGGCCAACCACAGCAATTGTCTCAAGAATCTCATCACTGACAAGATCAGTCATCTCATCCCATTTTCCCTGCTTCGACATAGCATTCAACTCTTTATGCACATCTTCCCAACCGTGACATTTAAGCGTAGGCAGATACGCGGGAGTCGATCCATAAAACGCCAACTGTTTTCTGGCAGCAAGTTTAGATGCCGCAAACTCTTCTTCGGTATCTGCTGTGATTACCAGTGTTGCGCACATAATTTCAATGTCATCACGTTTGCGCCCTGATAGGGCCAAACCTTTTTCTATCGCAGGCAAGGAATTTTCAAGTAATGATTTGCGCGTATTAAACGGGTGAGCAATAAAACCATCCGAAACTTCACCTGCAACCTGTGTCATCAATGGTCCAAAACCACCGGTAAAAATCGGCGGGGGCCCATAGGGATTAGGGCCGGGATTAAAAGCCGGAATCATAATGGAATGGGTATAAAATTCACCCTTGAATGCCAGCTCGCTATTGCCTTCCCAACAATCCCATATAGCTCGAATTGCCAGTACTATTTCGCGCATACGTGCAGCAGGTTTTGACCAGGTAGAACTGAAACGCTTTTCAATATGTGGCTTGACCTGTGTACCCAGCCCAAGAATAAAACGCCCACCACTAATCGACTGCATATCGTAACCCAGGTTGGCAATATTCATCGGATTACGCGCAAATGCGATAGCAATAGCTGTGCCCAGGGTAATGGAATCGGTATGCTCAGCAGCTACAGCCAGTGTCAAAAAGGGATCATGCTTGGCTTCAAATGAAAAACCACCATCATAACCAATATCTTCAAGCTCTTTATAGATGGTACGGGCTTTACGGGGATCTTCCAGAGGTGCTGTTGTATATACCTTCATATCTTATGACTCCGCCTATTCAACAGCCACTATCCTATCAATCTCACTGACCATGGTCAATGTAATATCAGCCCCATGCAATATCAAACCCATCCATTCAGTACCAACACAGTGATATATCATTGATTTTTTGCCTGTTTAGATTTATGTTTCACCCGCAACATCAAATGAAGAAGTTTAGCAAAAAACTACTCTCTCAACTTTGCCTGTTCGATTACACACAAAGGTCAGGCTCATCAATTATTGAATCTATTTATGGAGCCCATCATGCAAGGAATCACACGCACAGGATGCCTGATAGCTTTAGCTTGCACACTTTGTCTGGGTAGCTTATCTGCCAACGCAGAGATTTATAAATACCGAGATGCCAACGGAAAATGGCAATTTACTGATAAAAAACCCGAATCAGAACAAAAAACCGAAATCCTTGACTATAATCAGGATGAATCCAGGGCAGTTTCTACAAAATCAGCTCAGCAGCCTATTCAACATCCCCCCCTGAATTTCAGCACATCATCGCCTGTTGAAAAAACCGCTGTCGCTGTTGTCGGCATTAATACCATTCTAACCACCGGATCGGGATTTTTTATCACGAATGACGGGTATATTTTAACAAACAAGCATGTTGTGCACCCTGACACTGATACTTATGCAAAAAAGCTGGCCGAAGAAAAAGAAGCCCTGGCAGAGTCAAAAAGAATTCTGGATATACAAAGAAATAATTTAAAAATAGCGGCCCAGAATATTCATACTCTTGAAGAAGCCCTGAAAATTGCTTTTGGACAAGACTACAACATCATACTATCTGAACTGAAAACAGAACGACTACGACGCGAAAGCCAACAAAAATCCTATAAAAGACACCAGGCATCACACAAGGAACAAAAAAATGCCTATGACAAAGCAACCAATCTGCTACTTACTGCCTCAAGTGCAAACCTTTCACAACATTTCGAAATAGTATTGAAAGATGGCTCCAGACTTCAGGCACTATTAGTAGCGGCAAGCCCAAACCATGATCTGGCATTACTTAAAACCGATACTCACCCGGCCTATTTTGTTGATATTTCCAATCCACAAGCTGTCACTCAGGGAACATCCGTATTTGCTATCGGTAACCCACTAGGCCTTAATAATTATGTTACTGCCGGAATCATTGCACAAATTGATGCAAATCAGATTTATACAGATGCGCAGATATTGCCAGGGAACAGTGGAGGCCCATTAATTACAAAAGACGGTGATATTATCGGGATCAATACTGCAAAACTCACCAATAAAGGTGATGTAAATAGTCAGGGGTTCGGGATAGCCATTCCTATCAACGTCGCTATTGAAGAATTTAATAGCAAAATTATTAAGCCTGCAGCACCAGAAAAATCAGCTGAATAGCCAATTTCTTTTTTTGAACTTATAGTGAAACTTCATGCACTCCAAAGTAGAGAACTATCACAACATAACCTGCATCACTATACATCACTATACATCACTATACATCACTATCTATAGCATCACAGCTGTTTTGATACTCCATCCAATGCAGGCTATTTCCTGCAGCGACAATACTCCCTGAAACAATCAAGCTACCCACCGGTATAATCACACCAACAACAAGCAGACAGGCCTCTGCATTCTGCTGACCTGATCCACAGGCATTAAAATCTGCAAGAGATTCAGCCGTCAGCTCCAGTTTTTTGGTTGCCATTTCACACTCGTTAGCATAAGGCTGTATTTCTGCAGTGCGTGGCATAAATACACAAGCCGTTATTTGTGACAGTAACAACAAATTGATAAGTAATCGTTTGAATGTCATTTAAGCCTGTGTACTACACGATAAAAATAGATAAGGCTGCGTATTAATACCCAGGTCCACATCATTGCCATCGACAAGAGACAGGTTAAATAGGTGGAATACACGACACCCTCTTCAGCAATATGTAACAACATTGCAGTAAGCGTGGATGATAATAAGGCGACAACAGCAAAGGTACCTATCAGGTGAACAATGCTATCAACTACCGTTTCTCCCAAACCCTGTACCTTGATAAAAGTAGAGATGATTTTATGTTTCGAGAAAAAAGGGCCTAACCACTTGTTGAGTATCGTGTCATAGAATGTTTGCTCAACAGCCGGTTTAACAAAATACTTAAGTGCCTTTGTTAATTGCTTCAATAGAAGAATTAACAACATGGCGCCAATCAAGCTCAGGCATAACATTCCAGCCACGGTATTGCTTAACCAATTTAACAGATCAGTGATTTCCATTCAGTTAGTGTATCATTTTAGTGTTGTGTGGTAATTATTTACCTTTGTTAAGTGAGACGGCTATACTTATTAACAGACTTTGTAGGCAACATGGAGAAAACCATGCCGCAAGCAGACATCGGTTTAATTGGCCTTGCCGTTATGGGACAGAACCTTGTACTGAATATGAATGATCATCATATTCATGTATCGGTGTATAACCGTACACCAGATAAAACAGATGCCTTCTTGCAAGGCAGTGCCAATGGTCGAACCATCACCGGCTGCTACAGCATTGAAGAACTCGTGGCTTCGTTAAAGAAACCACGCAGAGTTATGCTGATGGTAAGAGCCGGTGATGCTGTCGATGACACCATCAATACCCTGCTCCCTTTTCTTGATGCGGGTGACATTATTATTGATGGCGGCAACTCAAATTTTTCGGATAGCAACCGGCGCTACGCAACACTTAAAGAAAAGAATATTCGCTATATAGGCACCGGGGTTTCAGGTGGCGAAGAAGGTGCTCGTTTTGGCCCGTCGATTATGCCCGGCGGTGACAGTGAAGCCTGGCCGTACATCAAGGATATTTTTCAATCTATTTCTGCCAAAGTCGATGATCAAGCCTGTTGTGACTGGATAGGCCCTGCAGGCTCGGGCCATTATGTAAAAATGGTACACAACGGTATTGAATATGGTGACATGCAACTGATTGCAGAAGCCTATGACATACTCCATCGGGGTCTTGGCCTTTCAGCAAACGAGTTATATCAGGTGTTTAGTAACTGGAACGCGGGAGTTCTTGACTCTTACCTTATAGAAATCACGGCAGGTATTTTTTCAACACTGGAAGATGACGGCTCACCCCTAATAAACAAAATACTGGATGCAGCAGGTCAAAAAGGTACAGGGAAATGGACAGCGATCAACTCACTGGAAACCGGCACACCACACACATTAATCACCGAAGCAGTTTTTGCACGCGCCTTGTCTGCCAAAAAAGATGAGCGACTGCAGGCACAAGGCT
Source organism: uncultured Spongiibacteraceae bacterium (assembly GCA_965368985.1). Lineage (GTDB taxonomy): Bacteria > Pseudomonadota > Gammaproteobacteria > Pseudomonadales > DT-91 > CAZTZY01. Next base: position 4,756 of record CBDUPD010000049.1, read on the forward strand.
TCTATAATAAAAAGGCCCAACGTATCTCAGCCGAAAAATTATCAAGCATAAAAAATATTCACGATGCCTTATATACAGCCAAGATTATCTCTTATGCCCAGGGCTTTATGTTAATGCAAGATGCCGCTGACGAATTCGACTGGTCTTTGAATTATGGCGCCATTGCCATGATGTGGCGTGGAGGCTGTATTATCAGAAGTCGTTTTCTGGATAATATTCAGCAAGCATATACTAACAACCCGGCTCTGAAAAACCTTTTACTTGATAAGTTCTTCAAACAGCAAATACTGGAACATATTGACGGTTGCCGCGAGACATTAAAAATGGCTATCGATGCTGGTATTCCTGCACCAGCCATGTCGTCAGCCCTGGCATTCTTTGACGGTTATTGTTCAGGTAATTTACCCGCTAACCTTATTCAGGCCCAACGGGATTATTTTGGAGCCCATACCTATGAAAGAACAGATAAACCCCGCGGTCAACGATTTCATACCGATTGGGCTAAGCTGAATGGTTCTGCAATATCAGGGGACTATGATGCATAACAAGACTGACAAGGGAAACAGACAATGAGCAAGGATTGTACATTTATTATTTTTGGTGCAACAGGCAACCTTTCACAAATTAAACTGATGCCTGCACTTTATCATCTTGAACAGGCTGACAAGCTTCCTGCAGGGCTTCGCATTATTGCCTGTGGTCGACGCAACTTCGATAACGCAAGCTACATTGAAAAAGTACATGCCTGGGTAACAGAAAAAGCTCGCGATGGTGTCAGCGAACAACTTTTTAAAAAATTCAGTGCCCGTATAGAGTATTTTCAGGGTGACATTGATGACAAAGCAATGTATTCAGAGCTCAACAATTATCTGAATGATAATAAACATTCTTCCAATCTTGCATTTTATATGGCCATACGACCCCAGAGTTTTGGCGCTATTGTTGATATGTTAAGTACACACCAGTTACTCGATGAAACCAATGGATGGCGCCGGGTTGTTATTGAAAAACCCTTTGGTTACGATCTTGAAAGCGCCCAGGCATTACAACAACAAATATCCAAACGGCTTGATGAAAAGCAGGTGTTCCGCATTGACCATTATCTTGCAAAAGGCATGGTACAAAACGTACTGGTATTCCGCTTTGCCAATCTGTTAATGGAGCCATTATGGAATCGTAATTATATTGACCATGTACAGATCACCCACAGTGAAACTCTGGGTATTGGTGAACGTGGCAACTATTATGATGATGCCGGCGCCCTAAGAGATATGCTGCAAAGCCATTTGATGCAGCTGCTTACCCTGATAGCAATGGAAGCTCCTGTATCCATGAGCGCTGAAGATATGCGTGACGAAAAAGTAAAAGTCCTTAAGTCCGTTCGCCCCATTACCCAGAGTCATGTGCATGCTCATGCCTATCGGGCACAATATGGTGCGGGAAATGTTGATGATAAAACTGCCTGTGCCTATATTGAAGAGACCGGCATTCCTGACGAATCAGTGACTGAAACCTATGCCGCCCTCAAGTTATATATCGACAACTGGCGCTGGAAAGGCGTGCCTTTTTACCTGCGTACCGGTAAACGCATGAAAGAAAAACAATCAATTATTTCGATATGTTTTAAACGACCACCGCAACAATTTTTCAAAAATACCAAGGTCGATACAGGAAGCCATAATTGGCTGGTATTGGGTATACAACCGAAAGAGTGCCTACGGCTTGAAATGACGGTGAAAGAGCCAGGCCTTGAAATGCGTACACGTAAAACAAGCCTTGATGCCGGCTTTCGAGCTGAAGATGAAATGCAGACAGATGCCTATGAAGACCTTCTACTTGATGTGATAGAAGGCGACCAATCACTATTTTTACGCTGGGATGAAGTGGAATGGGCCTGGCGTATCATTGATCCTGTATTGCGCACCTGGGCAACCGAAAATGAATATATAGACATTTATAAAGCCGGTAGCTGGGGGCCAAAAAATTCCCGCCAGCTATTTCATCATGAAGATTTGCGCTGGCGACATAGCATTAATTCTGAAGATGAAGATTTCAGCTAACATGCAAGATAATCTTATTAAACATGTATTGCTAACAGAAGAAATGGTTGCAGACGCTGCATTGCAACTCATTATAACAACGGCTGTTGAAGCAATATCACAACGGGGCCGCTTTGTTCTATCACTTGCTGGTGGAACCACACCAAAATTGTTATATAAAATGCTGGCTAAAACCGAGCAGGATTGGCATAACTGGTATTTAATCTACGGCGATGAACGCTGCCTACCGGATAATGATATCAATAGAAATTCCCTGATGATTAAAGACAACTGGCTAAAAAAGGTTGATTTCCCTGAATCAAACCACTTTATACCTGACACCAGCCTGACAACCGAAGCTGCTGCCCTCCTATATGCAAAGCAGATAGAACATCTGCTTCCTCTCGATATGGCTTTACTGGGTATGGGCGAAGATGGCCATACTGCCAGTCTGTTTCCCAAACAAAAAATCGAAAACCAACAGATTGACGCTTCAGTATTAGCAATTCATAACGCACCAAAACCACCAACAGACAGAATTAGCCTTAGTTATAGTGTGTTAAATCAGGCAAGGCTTGTCTGCTTCATGGTAACAGGAGAGTCTAAACAAAGTACTGTAAAACAGTGGCTAAATGGCGATGATTTACCCGTCAGCCAAATTGCGGGTATAGAAGCTACTTATCTTTTTCTTGATGATACAGCAGGAAAATTCTAACAAAACCAATTAATCTTTTTATCGATCATCACTTCCAGCTATTGCTCTATCAGCAAATCCCTGGCGACAGCTTCAGCCACCTTGATTCCATCAACACCGGCGGACAAAATTCCACCAGCATAGCCTGCGCCCTCTCCTGCAGGATACAAACCAAGAGTATTGATACTGTTCAATGAAACAGAATCACGCTTTATACAGATAGGTGAAGACGTACGGGTTTCAACTCCGGTAAGAATCGCCTCATGCATGGCAAAGCCCTTGATTTTTTTATCAAACGCCGGTATCGCTTCTTTAATCGCTTCAATGGCAAAGTCTGGCAATAACTGACTTAGATCACCCAGGGTAATACCCGGTTGATAAGAAGGGGCTGCATCACCCAGCTGCTCTGAAGGTCTTCCTGCAAGAAAGTCTCCAAGCAGTTGAGCCGGGGCGTTATAATTTTCTCCACCGAGGGCAAAAGCTTTTTCTTCGAGCTTCCGCTGCAAATCAATACCCGCCATAACATGTTCCGGATAATCTTCTTCCGGGCTTATACCTACAACAATCGCTGAATTGGCATTACGTTCATTTCTTGAATACTGACTCATGCCATTGGTGACAACCATGCCTGGCTCAGAGGTAGCTGCAACAACAGTACCACCAGGGCACATACAGAAACTGTAAACACTTCTACCATTTTTACAATGGTGTACCAGTTTATAATCTGCCGCACCCAAAATTTCATGCCCTGCTTGAGGACCAAAACGTGCCTTATCAATAATAGACTGCGGGTGCTCTATACGAAAACCGATTGAAAATGGTTTGGGCTCAATATAAACCCCCTCATCAAGCAATGTCTGAAAGGTATCTCTCGCACTATGACCAATAGCTAAAACGACATGTCGACTCTCAATAACTTCTGAAGAGGCCAAAGTAATTCCGGTAACTTGCCCATCTTCAATATTAAGTTTTTCAAGCTTTTCACCAAAACGAATCTCACCACCCAGAGCAATAATCTCTGCCCTGATCGCCTCAACCATTTTAACCAGTTTGAATGTTCCAATATGCGGCTTACTGACATAGAGTATTTCTGCAGGTGCGCCCGCTTTAACAAATTCCGTAAGCACCTTGCGTCCATGGTGTTGAGGGTCTTTTATCTGACTATATAATTTACCATCCGAGAATGTTCCTGCACCGCCTTCACCAAACTGCACATTGGAATCAGGATTCAGCTCACGATTACGCCAGAGACCCCAGGTATCTTTTGTACGCTGCCTGACATCCTGTCCTCGCTCAACAACAATTGGCTTTAAGCCCATTTGGGCAAGCAGTAAAGCTGCCATCATGCCACATGGCCCAAAGCCAATAATAACTGGTCGCTGTTGATTAGATTGGGGGAAATTCTCCGAACAGGGTGCCACATATTGATAGTTGGTGTCAGGACTTGGCCTGACAAAGCTTTTACCGCTGAACTTCTCAAGTACCCGTTTTTCAGCATCGTTGACCAGCTCAACATCAAGACTATATATCAGCTTGATATTACCCTTTTTACGCGCATCATAACTTCGTTTAAAAATACTGTAATCAACCAACTCACCATTATTCAGCTGGAGCTTGTTAATGACTGCTTGTTTCAGAGCATCATCAGTATGATCAAGCGGTAATTGAATCTCTGTTAATCTTAACATATGCCTCACATTGACATCTTAAAACGTTTAACCACGATTTTACTTTCTTGATAATGGTATTTATTTCAAACAGAATATAAATATGTGCCTCACACTATATCTCTCTAACTATGAGCTAAAGAAAGGAATGGCTTTATACCACTGCATTACTCGTAATTCATTACTACTTCTCAGAATAGGGTAAGCTTTCATTCATCGAATTTTTTATTATATTCGAATACTCATATGCACTTTTATAGTTCAAATGAACTCCATCATTAGTTAGATAATTTTCCGCATCCGAGGAACTTATCCAGATAAACTGCTCATCCGGAAAAAGTGTTAATAACACTTCTCTACGTGCCTGATTCTTTTTTGACGAAAGAATTAAAGGGTGTACAGGCATCTCAAAGAATACAACTTTTACATCCATGCTTCTAAAGTAGTCTACTAATTCTTTTAATTCCCCAATATTTTCTTTTTCAAGATCTCCTGCGTTTTTCTTTTTATGAATCTCTAAATTACTTTTCAGAACCTCTTCATTCGGTTTCATTGACAACTTTGTAGCATGACTACGCCCATAAAACTGTTTAACTATGGTTAATAATATATTTATCGGCTGATAAGTATACTGCAAGGAGGGTAAATATTCTTTAGCCTTCCATACCAAGGGAGTAAAAAGACTATCCAGCATCTCTTGATCATGACTATTCTCTATCAAGTTTGTTTCAATAAAAATAGCCGAAGGAAGCTTATTACTTTCTTTTATAATATGAAGGCCTGTCAGAGAAGCTCCACCT
>CBDUPD010000050.1:0-9936 GCA_965368985.1 uncultured Spongiibacteraceae bacterium
GGTGATGAAGATAGCATTAACCGGTGGTATGCATGTTGTGTTATGGAGGGGCGTAACCGTGAGGTTCGTCGACTATGGGAATCACAAGGTGTTACTGTTAGCCGTTTGAAGAGAGTAAGGTTTGGCCCGGTTTTTTTACCGGCAAAAGTTCGTAAAGGGCAATGGCAGGATTTAACCCCTAAAGAGATAAAAATATTAACCGAGGTGGCCACTAGAAAATGCTAAAACCTCAAGATGTTGTTCTTGCATTGAAATTACTGTGTAAAGGCCAGGATGATTGGTCGCAGGGTAGTTTGTCCCAAGAATTAATCATGAGCGCTTCGGAAGTTAATGCAGGGCTTAAACGCCTGGCTCAATCTCAGCTTATTGAGAAGCAGAAAGATGGTCGAAAATGGCAAGTTGTGAAACCTGCGCTTGGAGAATTTCTTCTTCATGGAATTAAGTATGTTTTTCCTGCGCAAAAGGGTGCGCCAGCAATTGGAATTCCAACGGCAAATGCTACCGATCCATTGAAAATTCATATTAATAATACTAACGATATCCCTCCAGTATGGCCTGTGAAATCAGGAAAGATAAAAGGTTATGTTTTTTACCCTTTGTATCCAACAGCTCCTCAAGCTGCCCTGAAAGATGCTGAGCTTTATGAGTGGTTAAGTATTGTCGATGCGCTTCGTGATGCCGATAATAGTGAGTTGAATATTGCTGAGCTGGCTTTAAAAGACAAACTTTCAGGCAGAGTTTGTGAGAACAGTAATAAAAAACAAAAACCATCAAGCAAGGATGATCATCAGCTCGACTTGCTGTCTTTATGATAGCTAACATAGTTTATCAACATAAAGACTGGCTGTTGATAGATAAGCCGGCAGGTTATACAGTTCAACAATTAATGGAATGCTATTCTATTGATTATCCCCATTTTCACCCTGTACACAGACTTGATAAAGATACATCAGGCTTATGGCTAATTGCTCTTACTCAAGAAGCGAATCAACAGTTATCAACGGCATTTCAGAAAAAAAATATTCAAAAAGCATATCTTGCCGTTACGCATAAAAAACCTAAAAAAAAGCAGGGTACGATAACCGGAGATATGCAGCGAAGTAGACGTAGTCAATGGCAAATAAGCGAAACCCTTGAAAATCCGGCAATAACACATTTTAGAAGTGTCGGAATGAAAGAAGGTAAACGACTGGTTTTGTGTAGACCTGTCACTGGGAAAACTCATCAAATACGTGTAGCTATGAAGTCTTTGGGTTCGCCAATTATTGGTGATGTTATTTACGATGCCAAAGTTTCAAAAGAATATGATCGTTTATATTTACATGCCTATGCATTGTCCTTTGAATGGCAGGATCAACAATATTGTTTTCAGCTAGAGCCAACAACAGGTGTATGGTTTGCTGGTGCTGCCTATCAGCAGGCAATGAGTAATTTTAAGAATCCTTTTTCTATAGAGGTTTAATGCTGTGCAATTCCATGTTGTAGAAGGAAATTCTCAAATGCTTGATGGCGGTGCCATGTTTGGTAATGCTCCCAAGCCTTTGTGGAGTCAATGGATAAAGCCTGATCATCTCAACCGTATACCTATGGCTTGCCGTTGCCTTTTATTAGTCACTGATAATGGTGAAAATATACTGTTTGAAACGGGCATAGGTACATTTTTTGAGCCTAAACTGAAAGAGCGGTTTGGTGTAGTTGAAAATAATCATTGTTTGTTAGATAACCTGCAAAGCATTGGATTGGCGCATACCGATATCGATTATATTGTTTTATCCCATTTGCATTTTGATCATGCTGGCGGGTTGTTAACATCATGGGAAGAGGGGGCAGAGCAGCAGTTACTTTTTCCCAATGCTAAATACGTTACGGGTGAAAAACAGTGGCAACATGCGCAAACTCCGCACAGTAGAGATAGAGCCTCTTTTTTGCCTAAACTGAATGACTTATTGATGAGTTCTGGAAGGCTTGTGCTTGTGAATGATAGTAATCAGTCAGATATCCTCGAAAAAGTTACATTTTCTTTTTCGGACGGGCATACACCAGGGCTTATGTTAAGTGAAATAGCATCAGATAATGGCCCTTTGGTATTCTCTAGTGACCTTATACCTGGTGAACATTGGGTACATTTACCTATTTGTATGGGATATGATCGTTTTCCAGAGAAGTTAATTGATGAAAAAAAACAATTATTGGAAGGCTTGATACAACGTGATGGTAGACTGTTTTTTACCCATGATATTAATATAGCTTGTGGGTTGGTGAAACAAGATAGCAAACAGCGGTATTTTGTTGAAGAAGTGACACTTTAAAATAATAAAGAGAATAAAAAATGTCGAAAGTAAGTTTGACTAGAGAATTTACAATACCCCTACAAGAGGTTCGAGAGGGTGTGGAAAAATTAGGCAAGGGACTGGAAGACGAACATGGTTTAAAATACCAATGGGAAGGAGAAGACAGGGTTAGCTTTAATCATAAAGCTGCCAAGGGCTTTATAGAGATTCGAGGGAATAAAGTAGTGTTGGAATTAAAGCTGGGTATGCTTTATGTGACCATGGCACCTATTATCAAAAAACGATTGACTGAATTTGCTGATGAGCATCTTGGATAAATATTCCTTTTTTGGTTGGGAATGACTTGTTAGCAATTTGAGAATAGACAGAGAGATTAAAAATAGTGTTTACAGGTATAGTGCAGAGTAAGTGTCAGATTCAAGGTTTGATAAAGAAACAGGGTTTATTAACCATATCGATCATCTTGCCGGAACAGTTACGTGCAGATGTGAATCTTGGAGCTAGTATAGCTATTGACGGGGTCTGCCTTACGGTCACCTCTTACGATCAAACAATAGGTTTGGTTAGTTTTGATATTATGCAACAAACGCTGGACCTTACCAGCTTACATCAGCTTGCAGAAAATGTTTGGGTAAATGTAGAACGCTCAGCCAAAGTCAATGATGAGGTGGGGGGGCATTGCGTTTCTGGTCATATTGATAACACAGCTGAAGTTGTTTTGTTAGAGCCAAGTGAGAATAACCTGAAAATAACTTATAAGTACCCGGATCACCTTGATAAATACCTGTTTAAAAAAGGTTTTGTTGCTTTGCATGGGTGCAGTCTGACCATTGCCGATATAGATCATGATAAACATGAATTGATGGTGAGTTATATTCCTGAAACCCTGAAAGTAACAACTCATGGTGAGAAAAAGATAGGTGATTTAATTAATCTTGAAGTAGAGAGGCAGACACAAGCTATTGTCGATACTGTGGAGCGAGTGCTACAGGACAAGTATCAGATTGAGACAAAATAACCTGAAATCATAAATAAGTATTTCACATGTCATATATAGATTTACCGGTAAAAAAACATACATTTTTAAAAAGACTTTCTCGTAAACTCAAAGGAGAGTCTTTTATTCGCCATTACTTTGATGAGAATAAATGTATTTTTGTGCATATTCCTAAAGTGGCAGGAAGTAGTGTAAAGGGTTGTCTGTTTCCAAATCAAAAAGGTCCAGGTCACCGAATGGCGATGGATTATTACCTGGAAAATCCCGGGAAATTTCAGGAATACTTTGTTTTTTGTTTTGTTAGAAATCCCTATGACAGACTTGTGTCAGCTTATTTCTATTTGATGGGTGGTGGCAAGGGCCCTGCAGATGTCAGGTTTCGTGATAATCATCTTCTTGCTTATAAAGATTTTCCTGATTTTCTGAGAAATGGTTTATCAAGACCTGAAGTAGCCAGTTGGTGGCATTTCAGGCCGCAGTACTTTTATCTGGTTAATTTTGAAGGTGAGCTTATTGTCGATTATATTGGGCGGTTTGAAAATCTGGATAATGATTTTAATGAGATCTGTAAAAAGCTGGGTGTAACTGCAGAGTTGCCACATAGTAATAAATCAAAGCGGAGTACCTACGGGAAGTATTTTGATAAGGAGTTGCAGGATATTGCCTACAATTTTTATCAAAAGGATTTTGAATTGTTGGGGTATTCCAAAGATATTATAGATGAAGATTAATGTAAGTGAGTTATGTAGTTGTTATTTACAAAAAAGGCGTCATAAAATGACGCCTTTTTTAAAAGTGCAGGTTATTAATTAATAGCCAGACAGTGTGGCGAAGCGGTCACGGTGAAAACTGGAGTCACCCAGTGTCTGAATGGTTGACCGAGCCCGTTTCAGGAACAAGCCTACATCAAGTTCATCGGTGACACCGATACCACCATGCATTTGAGTTGCTTCGTTAGTGACTAATTGATAGGTATCATTGAGTTTGGTTTTAGCGATACTAACCAGCTTGGCAACATCTTCAGATTTTTCATCTATAGCGGTTAATGCTTCAAGAACAACAGATTTTGACAGTTCAATTTCTATAAACATAATCGATGCGCGGTGTTTCAATGCTTGAAACGAACCGATTTTGACGCCAAATTGCTCACGCTCTTTAAGATATTCCAGCGTACGCTGGAACATCTCAAGACAACCACCTAACATCTCTGCTGCCAATACTGCGCGACCGCGGTCAAGAGCATCATCAAGTTTTGGATAGGCCTGATCGGCTTCACCAATAAGAGCGGTTTTATCGACTTTAACGTTGTTAATAGTGATATTTGCTGCGTTACGGCTATCCATTATGATTGTGCGTGTGATTTCAATGCCGTCGGTATCTGCATCAACAAGAAAAACAGAGACACCCTCAGTATCGTGTTGCTCACCTGAAGTGCGAGCAACAATAAGTAATTTGTTAGCTGTATGGCCATCAAGCACAAAAGTCTTGGTGCCGTTTAAAACATAACCATCAGCAGTTACTTCTGCGGTGGCTGAAATATTGTAAGGGGAATGGCGATTGCCTTCTTCAAGAGCAAGTGCCAGAGTAAGCTGGCCTTCAGCTACCTGGGGTAACAAGGTTTCGCGTTGGGTTTCTGTGCCCAATAATTCAATAACAGATGCGCCAAGAACAATGGATGAGAATAATGGAGATGCAGCAAGAGTATGACCAGCTTCTTCAAAAATCAGTCCCAGGCCCTGAAAACCGAATTCAAGGCCGCCATAGGCTTCGGGGATTGCAATGGCAGTCCAGCCGAGTTCAGTCATTTGCTGCCAAAGATCTGCTGAGTAACCGGTTTCATCTTTATTATCACGTAGCGCCCTCAGAGCTTCTACAGGCGCGTTGGCAGTAAGAAACTCTTTGGCAGAGTCTTTAAGAATGCGCTGTTCTTCATTAAGTACCAGTGCCATTTAATAATCTCCTAAAGCCTTGAGCGGGCGATAAAAATACTGTTTATTTGCTTAAAAAATAAACAGTTAAGTAATTTTCGAGCGTGCAAATCCTATCGAAAATACCCTCAAAATACTAGTCGTATCGTCAAATTCTAAACGATTCGTATAGCTTTGGAATCACAAGAGTCAATTTATGGAAGTTTTATCGCCCTTGTCAGCCTGGCCGGTACTGGTTTGATGAAAATTATAGCCTTCAAAGGTTTAATCCTCTTCATCTTCGTCTTGAAGGATAAGACTGGTAACCTTCCACCCGGGCTTAGGGCTAATATCGGTATTTGTGGTAAAAAAGAGCAGGTTATTTCTCTTGTCAACAGCAAAAAACGGAATTTGGCCTATCTGGGTTTTCTGCAAATCATCATAAGTAAATTCTTCAGAAAGAGTCGTGGTCTTTAGCTTTGCACCACTTTGAACATCACTGGAAAAACGGCTATAGGTAAAGTTTTCATCAATTAGTGTTTCCCCTTTGTGCTCATGGGACACCTGGTGCTTGGAGCTGGCTCTGGCCTCAGCACTGCTATTGAGATAGAAAAGCTTATTGCGCCCCAATATAGATCGAAATTTAGAGCAGGCAAGTGCATTAAGGTCTTTTAGTGGGCTGGAAGCTACCAGATAGCCGATGTTACTCGTATCAAGATGGATTTCTGCATATTCTGAAGCAGGGTTGCCATAGAAGGTTGATAGTCCATCCATTCGTGCTTGTTTGATATGTTCCCAGTTGCTGTCGGCTAAAAGTACATCAAACCCCAGTCCTCGAATCGCTTTGGCCATTTCTCTTGAAACGCGATTGGCACCAATAAACAAGACGCCATTTGGTTTTTTTTGTGCCAGACCAAGTAGCTGAGCAAGAGGTTTTGCGGTGATACTTTGTAGAATAACAGTACCGATTATGATCGTGAATGTAAGAGGTACGAGTATATCTGCACCGTCTGAATTGGTTTTTTCAAGGTGAAGTGAAAATAGTGCTGCGACAGCAGCAGCAACAATACCGCGAGGGTATATCCAGGAAATTAACAGCTTTTCACGCCATTTGAGATCTGAGCCAAAAGTGGTAACAAACACCATAAATGGTCGTACTAATAGCTGAACAGTTAAAAACAGCCCGATAGCTGGTAGACCCAGGTTGAAAACCTGACTGGGTTCGAGTCTTGCTGCCAGTAATATAAAGATTCCCGAGATTAATAAAATACTAAGGTGCTCTTTGAAAGAGACAATCTCTTCAATAGCAACCTGTTTCATATTCGCTAGTGTGATGCCCATGATTGTTACGGCATAGAGACCAGATTCTTGCTCTATGGCATTTGCGCCGGCAAAAACTCCGGCAACCAAAGAGATAGTGGCCAGATTGTGCAGGTAGTCAGGTAACCAGTTCTTTCGAATGATTGTACCTAGCCAGAAAGCGGAAACGAAACCGAGTAACCCGCCGAATAATACAACTCGGAGAAAGATTATAATGGTGTGATTAAAGGCTCCACCGGAAGAGGCAGTAATAATATATTCATAAACCAAAACAGCCAGTAAAGCACCAATAGGATCTATGAGAATGCCTTCCCATCGTAATATTTTGGCAATTTCCTTTTTGGGGCGTACTGTTTGTAGAAGAGGGATAACAACAGTGGGGCCGCTTACTACTATGATCGCTCCAAAAAGAAAAGAGAACTCCCAGCTGGTGTTCATCCAGTAATGTGTGAGTAGTGTGGTTAATAGCCAGGTTATTACCATGCCTATACTGGTCAGGCGTTGAACGATGCTACTTTGCTCTCGTATCTCCTGATAATTCAGGGTCAGGCTGCCTTCAAATAGAATAAGAGCAACGCAGATCGAAACAATGGGGAATAATAATTCGCCCATTAATTTGTCGGGCTGAATGATGTCGAGTCCCGGGCCAAAGATAATACCCGTAGTTAAAAGAAATAATATGGCGGGTAATCGCAATCGCCAGGCCGACCATTGGCAAGCAAGCCCCAATATGGCAATTAATGCAAACTGAACGGTAGGTATATCAAACACAACAAATCATTCTTATTTTATAGCTGGCCGACTAGTATAGAATTATTGGGGCATGTTAACACTAACTTTACAATCAATGTTGTGACTAAAATCGTACTCATCCAGACGCTTTTATTGTTATACCAAATTAGCAACAAATAACAATGAGAGGCTCTATATTGGTCACAGCTCGAAGGAGTAGGGCTATTTTTACTTCTGGCTATGTTATCAGTGGTTTATGTAGCATGTTACACTGCACTCTTTCTTGACAGAAATTAAATTTGCCTCAGGCAGTGACTGAAAAGTCAGTGTTAGCAGGCCCATAAAAGTGATAGTAGAAATTATATGAATAAGTCTGTTGGGCGTCCAAGGTCACTAGCTGCTGATGAATCCATACTCAAAGCGGCAACAAAGATGTTTTATAAGCTGCCATATCAAGATGTCAGTATGGAATCAATAGCCATTGAGGCGGGTGTTAGTAAAGCCACTTTGTATCGGCGTTGGGCTAACAAACCCATGCTGGCAGTTGAAGTGTTGATTAATGTTGTACTGGCTGAGCGTTTACCGTTTGAGTCAAAATCCTTCCGTGAGCATATGGTAGAAAACCTTAAGGCATTACGGAATATGCTGGCCAGCGATTATTCTGATGTTATTGTCTCCATTATTGCAGAAACGCAACATGATAAAACACTCAGAGATATTTTTTACCGACGTTTTTTGCTTCCGGTACAAGCGATTGGTGATGATGACATCGACAGGGCTGTTGAGCTGGGTGAGATAAAGTCTATAGTCGATAAGGATCTGGTGTTTGACCAGATGTTCGGCTTTTTTTACTATCGATTATTGGTTGCCCACCGGTCAGTCAGTGATGCTGAAATAAATATCATCGTTGATGGATTATTGACGGTTCTTGATGTCTGAAGCGTTCATCCTGTATTGCATTCAGGAAGTTAAACTGGATACCTTATGTTTGTAGTCTACGTTAGCTATTGATTGTATCTCTTTGAATATCAATCATAAATATGCTTTAGTCTGCTGTGGGTGTGTTGTTTTAAATAGTGTAATAGATGCAACTGTATTTGAACTCTGATCAATTTGAAATGGTGGGTTGAGTATGGGGTTATCACCTGTCTGCTTACTTGCAGGTGAGAATTGGGAATTGTTTTATTGCTCTCACTTCTATTGTTTTATGATGAAAATAATCAGGCCTCTTGAAATTGAATTGGCTGATTGCTGAACACAGACAATATTTTCATTCAAAAACGATGAAAAAATCGCTAAACTATAATGCTATGATCGAATAATGATCAGGCCGTTTACAAGTTATGCCACAAGGGATATGAATAATAATGTCTAATGACACTGCTGCTATCATGTTCTCCGATGTTTCAGGGAGTTCGCGCCTGTTTAAACAGGTAGGTGATGAAGAGGCACGTTCTATTATTTCGAAAGTTGTTTCGATGATGATGGATAAGACAATTGAGCAAAATGGAACAGTGATCAAGACCATTGGTGATGAAGTGATGGCATCTTTCCCTTCAGCCCAGCAAGCTGCTGATGCGGCAATCGCCATTCAAAATGATTGTGATACTACTGATTATGGTGCCAAGCTCTCAATTCGTATTGGATTCCATTTTGGGCATATTATTAATGAAGATGGTGATGTATATGGTGAGGCGGTGAATGATGCTGCTGACCTTGTAAAAGTTGCCAAGGGCGGTCAGATAATAACCAGCCATCAAACATTGCTTACGCTGCCACCGTTTATGATGGATAAATGCAGTCGCTTTGATGAGATTCGAATCAAGGGTGGAAATGAAAAAGAAGTTATCTATATTGTAAAATGGGAGGCAGATGAGCAAGAATCCAATGCCACCATGTTTATGGCAGCGATTGATACATCGTTGCTTGACCCTGTTGGTGACAGAAATATTCTGTCACTTAATTACGAAGGGACACCTATTCAGTTATCCAAAGAAGATATGCCATATTCGATCGGTCGGGATATTGCTTCAGATTTAACTGTAAACTTTCGACTGGCTTCTAGAGACCACTGTACGATCGACTATCGTCGAGGCAAGTTTGTTTTGATTGATAAAAGCACTAATGGTACCTATGTTGCCCCGGAAGGAAGAAGCAGGCTCTATATTCGCCGTGAAGAAACGCCACTGAGAGGGACGGGAATAATCAGTTTCTCTCCTGATTCTGATGAAGATGGGCCACACAGGCTCAGTTACTCCTGTTAGATAAACCTGTTTATCTCTTCCTAAGGAGTATTCATGGACTGGATGCAATTCATATTATCTCTACTTGATAGGCTCATTTGGCCAATAGTTATTATTGTGTCTTTGGCATTAATGAGAAAACCTATTTCATTATTGATTCCCTCTGCAAAAAAAATCAGGTTTAAAGAGTTTGAAATTGATTTTGAAAAAGAGCTTGAAATTATCAGAGAGGAAGCAAAAGAGGTATTTCCCGAGATTGAAAGTGATAACAAAAGCAGACTGATATTATTGGCAACAAAAATGCCTAACGCGTCAATTCTTGAGGCATGGGATAAGGTTGATCTTGCAGCTGCTGCTTTGGTAAAGATGCATTGCCCTGAAGTGGATTTGAACAGTGATACCCGTTATAAACTTATTGAAGAGTTATTGGTTACCAGAGTTTTAAT
>CBDUPD010000051.1:0-9925 GCA_965368985.1 uncultured Spongiibacteraceae bacterium
GTCAAAACTGTGGTTGTTCTCACCTGATTGTAGGTCGTGATCATGCAGGTGTCGGTGATTATTACGGTGGTTTTGATGCACAAACAATCTTTGATGAGAAAGTGCCAGAAGGTGCCTTGTTGATTGATATCTATCGTGCAGATCACACCGCTTATTCGAAAAAGCTTGATAGAGTGGTCATGATGAAAGATGCGCCAGATCACGAGAAAGAAGATTTTGTTATCTTGTCAGGTACCAAGGTGCGTGAAATGTTAGGTAATGGTATTGCACCTCCTCCTGAATTTTCACGCCCTGAAGTAGCCAGGATTTTGATGGATTATTATCAGTCTCTTGATGCGTAAGTGTAGTCATTAAACTAAGGGGTAGGCTTTTGGGTCTACCCTTTTTTTTGTGTTTAAATTAAGTGTTCTAGAAAAACAGCTCTAAAGAAAGTGATGTGATATTATATTAATCATGTTTCTTTATAGAAAAGCTACCATAAGCTACATTATTGGTGAACGTAATGACAAACGATTTAAAAATACGACATATTGAGTTTGAGTTTGAAGATGCAGAGTGGAACTGGAATCCCGGTAATCCGCGGTGGGCTAACTGCCTGTTTATTGGTTGCTTTATGGCGCCAGGATTTGAGCGCTATTTTATTCGGGCCATTCGTGAAGTAATACCTCAAATTAAAGACCCTGATGTAGCCAATGAAGCTGATCTTTTTTGCAAGCAAGAGGCCATTCACAGTAAGCACCATCATAGCCAGATAAAAGCGTTAGATGAAAAGTACCCGGGCCTTGAAAAAGTAAAGAAAGATATTGTTGCTTCATATGATGAATTGTTTGAGCGTGAATCAACCGAGTTTCATCTGGCTTATGCTTGTGTTCTGGAAGCGATCTTTCCTGCGGCATCAAATTTTGTTGTAGAGAACCGGTCGGTATTATTCCAGAATGCTGACCCCAAAACAGCTTCATTTATATTATGGCATTTGATGGAAGAGTACGAACATAGAAATGCTGCATTGGATGTGTATAAGGATATAGTAGGTGGGCCGCTTTATAAGTTCGTTAATACACCCAAGGTGATAATGCATCTGGTTGAAGTATTAAAAATAGTAATGGATGGGTTTGATGCGTGCGTGCCTGTAAGTCCATGTGGTGTAAAACCATCTGCAACTGTTGGTTTTTCAAAAGAGGCACCGTGGGGATGTAAGATAAAGGCAGTGCTTCAGGTAATGGGTACGTTTTTGCCATTTCATAATCCTGATCATATCAGTCAGCCTGAATGGGTAGAAGAGTGGTTTAAGGCAGAGGCTGCCGGTGTGGATATGCGAGAATATTATCCGACAGTCAGTCCCTGATTGTCATGTGCGAGCCGGCTTTTGGTAGCGAATTGTTATAGTTCCTTCGCGGCAGGGAGGCTCGCTCCTAAAAAAAATTAAAAGAAGATGCCAAGAGAGGGCGCAGTAATAACATTCCAGTCAATCAGCACCTCACGCCTGGCAATTTTAAAATTCCCGGTAACTACACGTAACAGATCACATCGCTGTGCAGTGTAAAAGTGGTTGTCGTCACGATGACGGCTATAGCTGATCATGATGTTGCTATAGCATTTGAAGCTATCAGGTTCTTCGCCCGGTTGAACTTCAATGTTAGAGACAAAGCGTCTTGTTCGAGCCGGTGGAACGTCGGTCCACGAGTTGGGTTTATAAGAGCGCATAACACGAATATAAAGTGCCATATAATCCTCGTCGCGGTGTGGAGGGGCCAAACCTGTACTGGTGTCTACCTCTGCGCTTAGTAGTGCTTCTGTTTCTTTTAATTTGGGATTTACTGCCCCTGAGTGCCTGACAGGCATGATAAATCGAATATCTTCTGCTACTGATTCGAACCATGTGTAAAACTTACGGTCATCCAGAAGACGTGCTTCTTTAAAATAGAACTGCTCTACATCACTAATCAGGTCTCGATTAAGTGTTGTTTCTGTTGTGTCAGTCATTGTTTGGACTCCCCTTGTGAGATGTCGTGCTGCCAGCGAAGGTAATACTCTCTGGCGTAATGCTCGTCATAGCATGAGCCAACCATGCCGGGAAGTTCCGGGTGGGGTTGAGCGTCTCCCATTCCTAATCCATAGAAATAGGGTTTGTCATTTAGTGTGACAATAGAGCTACCGGCGTACTGTGCGGACCATGCTTCACTGTCTTCTTGCTCTAATACACCGCCAGGGCCAAAGAAGAGAGTATAGTTAGCACGTAATTTCTCCTTGATGTGGTCGGGAGCATCTTTTTCTATTACCCACCATGACCAGTATTCGGTTTTTCCGGGCCCTTTAGGATGGCTAACGCGAATCGTTGCATTCGGCCATAAGAACGAGAAGTTAGGATAAATACTATGACAAAGCGGGCGTAGTTTGGTGCGCACCTTCCCCAATCGTTCTTCGACTTTTCCCTGTTTCTCTACCAGATATTCATAAACTTCAGGATCGCCTACTGCCAGGCCATCAAGCCCCCACATACATTGATCGTCAGGTGATCCATCAGGCATTAAACGTACAGATACGCCATGCCCGGGTTTGGGTACTACATTCATACCGTAATCAGTCAGTTCTTCCTGTTGTGGAGTTCCTGCTAACAGGGCGCCATGAAGAAATGGACCGTGACCGACATCACCTAGCTGGTTTTCTACCGGCATCTTCCAGTTACCCTTAATGAGCCATTTGTGGGGCTCCCCAATAACTTCTATGCCGTTTTCGTAGCGATCAAACATACAGTCAAGATACCAGCGCATATCGCCGAGATAATCATCAAGTGATATCACGTTCTCGTCAAAGCAGGCCCAGATTAATCCAAGATAGGTTTCAACTCTGGGTACATTCTGTAGTCCCAGTTTTTCTTTATTAAGAGCGCCAGAGCATTTACGTTCCTGTGGGACAGCTGCAAGATCACCTTCTACAGTAAAAGACCATGCATGGTAAGGGCAGATAAAGCGTTTGGCATTACCTGAGTCAGATCGGCATACAGGTACGCCACGGTGAGAGCAACTATTAACAGAGACGTGAATATTCATATCTTTGCCCCGAGCGACAATAACCGGTGTTTCCCCCATGTAGGTGCTAACAAAATCACCGGTGTTAGGAATCTGACTCTCATGTCCCAGATAAAGCCAGTTTTTGCTGAAGATATGTTTTTGTTCCAGTTCATATAGTTTCTGGTCGGCAAACAATCGTCTGCTGACGTAGCATCCATCTTCGCTGACCAGCTTATGTAATTCTTCATTAGTCATTTAGGTGCGCTCTCATCTTGTGAGTGATTGGTTGTGTGTATCACTTTTCATGAAATAAAATCTATCACCTTCTAACTTTTAAGCAAGCTTTTTTAATAATATATCCATTAAATTATAGGTTAATTTGATGATTATCTAAATTAGATGGCATTTAAGTAACTGAAATGTAAAGATAAAGAATATTTTGCTCTTAAGATTACCATAAGATAATAAAAGCTATCGTTAGATAGCTAATGGTGGTACATTCTCTTTTTTTTCAAGGCTCGCTTCTACAAACGATTAAGCAGTATTGTAATCTTGAGCGCAGCTGAGAGATCCCCATCTTGTATCATTGAAAAGTTAGATCCCTCGGCTGCATTTTTGATCACAAAACAAGAAATACAGTGGTTTTTGTGGTTGTAATATTGCAATAAAAATGAATAATCACCCCCGGAAATTACAGTTCTTAACTTATTCAAAGAACCCTCTGATTTGTGCAATCACAGATTTTGATTTATCGATTTCTTCACAGAAGTCGGAATAGGTTGAAGACAGTTACAAGTCTATAGCTTGTGTGAAAAATTATTATTACCAGATAGTTATCTTACCTACGCGTGTGTATGTTTTGAGCTATATTAAAGTAATAAATAATAACAAGCGGCTAGAAATACGATTTTTCAAATTTTTCCGTAACGGTATTTTATTGCTTGCATATCTGCATACCTGCATAGTGGTTTGAGCGGGTTGAGTGGGTTAATGGCTGATGTTTTTTGAGTTTCGGAGTTTACACCTTATTGGTAGTCATGAATGTCATGCTGATTCCTGACAGGAAGTTTTCCTCGGTCGTTGAAAATGATTGAATCATCTATCTCCTAAAAAGATACGATACAGAATAATAAGTGAAGGGTATTAATGTCTGAGTCATCAGAACAGAGTTCTTATCAGCATAGAGTGAAACTGAAAACGTATGAAAGATTCATATTCGAGTTTCGTCCTGCGCTATTGTTTATTTTGGTTTTATTAACAATCTTCTTTGCTTATCAAGCGTCTCATATAAAGCTTGATACCAGCTTTCTAAAAATGATTCCTACTAAACATCCATTTATTGAAAACATGGTTGCGAACCTGGAAGATCTGGGTGCGGTAGGCACGACAATACAAATTGCAGTAGAGACAACAGAGGGAGATATATTCAGCAAGGAATATATGGAGGTGGTCAAGCAGATAAATGATGAAGCTTTCTATATTAAGGGTGTGAATAGAGTTAGCCTTGAGTCGCTCTGGACGGCTAATGTCAGGTGGTCTCAAGAGACAGAAGAGGGGTTTGAAGGTGGCCCTTTAATACCTGATCGTTAAGACGGGTCTGCTGAAAAATTGATTGAGTTGAGAGAAAATATTTTACGATCGGGTCGTATCGGTAGCCTGGTTGCAGATAACTTTAAATCAACCATCGTACAGGCTACTTTATTTGACAAAGACCCAACTACCGGTGAGATGTTAGATTATCATGCTTTTTCTAAAGAGCTTGAAGAAAAAATTCGTGACAAGTATCAATCAGATAAAATAAAAATTAGTATTATTGGTGTTGCAAAAATTATTGGTGATCTGTCTGATGCCGGTCCTGCGATAGCAATGTTCTTTTTATTGGCTATCGCCATTTCATTTGTATTATTAATTATATATACCCGTTGCATTGTCTCAACATTGGCTTTATTGATATGTGCTGTGATATCTGTTGTTTGGCAGTTAGGTATTCTTCAGGTAATAAATATGCCTCTAAGTGCATATTCAAGCCTGGTTCCATTTCTTGTGTTTGCAATTTCTATTAGTCACGGTATCCAGACTGTTAATGCTACAGCCTTAAATATGGCTGACGGAGATTCAGCTTTTATTGCCTCGCAGCGTGCATTTTTGTCACTGTATATACCCGGTATTACAGCTCTACTGGGCGATGGTATGGGTTTCATTACTTTATGGATTATTGATATACCCTCTATTAAAGACCTGGCTGTTGCCGCGAGTATTGGTGTGGCAGTTATTATTTTTACCAAGTTTGTCCTATTCACAATAATCATGTCTTACCTGGGTGTTATGCCTTCAGGTATTAAGCATTTTCAACAGAAAAAGAAAAAGGAATCTGTTATTTGGAGGGCTGTTTCGAAGTCAGCGACGCCAAAAATTGCCGCATTGTTCATTGTTATAGGTGTATTATTTACTGCAGCACTTCATATGACATATGGCATGAATGTCCAGGTTGGTGATCTTGATGAAGGTGCGCCTGAGTTACATCCTGATTCCAGATATAATCTGGATAATAAATTTATCGTGGATAACTATTCTGTTAGCTCGGATATGTTTTTGGTTATGGTAAAAACAACACCTGAAACATGTATGAATTATGATAACCTTGAGGTTATCGAGCGTTTCGCATGGACAATGGAAAATGTTAAGGGTGTCAATTCATCTAAGTCAATGGCTTATGTTATACGACAGGTTATTGCAGGCTTTAATGAAGGCAACATAAAGTGGGATACCATTCCTCGTAATCAGCAAGAAATAAATAGCACCATATTTCATATTCCCCAACACTTAAAGAATTCAGATTGTAGTTATACGCCCATCATATTATTTTTATCAGATCACAAGGCAGAAACGCTAAGTCGTGTTGTTAATGCAGCTGAAGATTTTATTGAAAAAAACCCGATGAAAGATCTGGAGTTTTTGTTGGCGACTGGCAATGCCGGTATTGAGGCTGCTACTAATGATGTTATTGTTGACGCGTATTACACAATGATATTTTTGGTATATGCAGCAGTTAGCTTATTGGTGTTTATCAGTTTTCGTTCTGTTCGGGCTACGGCGTGTATAATTTTACCTTTGGTTGCAACTTCAATTTTATGCGATTCGTTAATGGCTTATATGGGGATAGGAATCAAGGTAGCTACTTTACCCGTTGTGGCACTGGGGGTAGGTATAGGTGTTGATTACAGTATTTATATCTATGCAAAAATGGAAGCTTATATACATCAAGGTATGTCATTAATTGATGCATATTTTAACACCTTGAAAACAACAGGTAATGCCATTGTATTAACAGCAGCAACATTATCCATTGGTGTTATAACATGGTATTGGTCGCCTATTAAATTTCAGGCAGATATGGGTATATTGCTAACGTTTATGTTTATTTGGAATATGGTCGGTGCAATATTCTTGTTGCCTGCCTTATGTTGTTTCTTGATCAATCCTGAGCGTGTTGTTGCAAAAAGAGATAACAGAGAAAACAAAAGACTAATAAATATGGGTATCAAAACTGGCGCTATATAGATTGGTTTAAGCTGGTTTAAGGCCCCCTGACTCTTTAACATTGTGAGTCACAAAGCCTTAGGGTGTGCATGCTGTGCTTCGGTTGGTTTAATTATAATTCCCGGGTAAAACCCACTTGAGTATTACTTTATACAAATCAGCGGGGTCCAGAGAGCGCACGAGATAGTCAGTCATGCCTGCCGAGAAATATTTCTCCCGGTTATCTTCTTTGTCAGAAGCGGTTACTGCAATGATAGGTAATGATTCGCAACCGGGCATCAGGCGGATGATTTGTGTGGCCTGAAAACCATCCATCCCGGGCATCTGGGTATCCATAAGTATCGCTTCAAATTTCTGGTTATCAAGCAGTACTATGGCCCCCATGCCATCGTCTGCAAAAGTCACCTTCAAGCCGGTATTATTAAGCATTTCTTCAATAATATGCTGATTCATGGGGCTATCATCAACCACAAGAATGCTGGCGCCACTTATAGCGGCGCGAATAAATTCAGGTGTTAACTCGCTATTTTTCATGAATTACCCGGTAAAGAATGCTTAATGATGTTTACCTGATTTCTATTTTGATACGATAGCGCAATATTTCAATTTGGCCAAGAGCTGTATGAGAGGGGTTGTCGAGTGAAAAAGACCGGGTTGATTATTAAGTATTCACTCTGGTTTCATTTTCCTTTATGTTAGCCCTTATCAGATAACAACCCATGCCTTTATTTTAATGATCAAAGCTATTTACGATTTTGCCCCCTATGCCGCTGCATTAAAATGGCGTTACTACAAAACGCTTGAAGTCTCTCGGCATTCAGAAGATTTATCCCTTATTTTGCGTGAACACCCACAACTGCTTATCGCCTGTAATCATGGGTCGGTACTGGGTGTGTTGGCCGGCGTTTGTGGCTTTTGTGAGTTGCTGATGAAGCATGGCGGCGCAGATCGCAAGCCCTTGATAATAGCCTGGCGTTATTTTTATCAGGTACCCTATCTGAGACGAGGGGTGGCTTATGTTACCCAGACTGATAACGCACTGTCAGCAGAAGAGTTGCAGGCTGCCTTTCAACAGGAAGCGTTCACAGACTTGATGGTGATGCCTGAAGGTGACAATAGTTTGTTGGGCGATGGTCAAACGGTACAACCTTTTGTGAGTCCGCGTTTTATTGAGTTGGCGTTGAAGTTGGGGCTTCCAGTATTAATAGTGGCTCATTACGGTACTGCAAGTCTGGCACGTGAGATAAAAGTTTCACGCAAAAGACTACGTTATCTACCGTTATTAACCCATTTTATGTCTGACAATAGTCAGCAGCGTTTATTGGATAGTGGTGGTGTCAACCTGCCTAAACCCTTTAGTGGGCGTTGCCAGAAACTATCATTTTCTTTTAAGGTATATCAACCTGATTTTACTCAAGATCAATTAGAAGCTTTGGGCGTAGATGAAAAGAGAGAATTATTGCAGCAGGAGTCTGATAAGGTTCAGGCGTTGATGCAAGAAATGATTGATGAGATGGGTTAAGTCTGTGATAGGCCATTATTCAGAGTTTTCCTGGATTATAAGCGTGGGAATTATTCTTTATCGAGGTACTTGTAAAGAAATCCAAATGCTTTATCACAAGCGTTAATAATATTGCTCACAATAGCGGGATTTTAGTTAATTAAAAACGTTTTAAATATCTTGGTGAATACTTCACTTTGTTGATCAATGGTTTCCGGGTCAAGTAAATCTTCCATATCCAGCTGTTTGAATAGCGAAGCGCTTGAATAATACCCCAGTGCGACATTGGTTAAAGCAATAACGTATAGAAGAGATTGCTTTTCCATTTGTGGTTCGCTGATAAAATTGCGAGTAAGTTCGACGCCTCGGCCAAAGAGTTGCTGAAACCATTGCAGGGCAACCGGGCTGATTTCACTGGCCATCATTTCGCGTTGCAGTAATCTGGCAAGGTTCGGGTGTTGGGCCAGAAGTTCATTCATTTTTGTTGGTATAATAAGTAGGTCGTTAAGTGTTAACTGGTTTGCCAGCCATCCTTCAATTTCATCGACTAATGGTTTTGTGCCACGTTCCAAAACAGCCGCATATATCGCATCTTTCCCCTGAAAGTGTTTGTAAAGGCTGGGTTCACGTATATCGATAGCATCTGCTATTTGTCTAACAGTTGTGCCTTCGTATCCCTGGTCGGCAAACAGTTGCTCTGCTGCATCCAGTGCTCGCTGAATAGTGCGCTCACCTTTGCGTAAGGGACGCTCTTCGTTATCTGTTATTTTAATGGTATCAGATGTGTCAGTCATGCCTGGTTTCTCTGTGTAGTAAACTTGCCTGCTTTTGATTCTACATTGGTGAGATCTAAACATCGAGTTTCAGTCGATAGTTTGGCCTATTTATCTGTTTTATCTTATGGAATCACCAAATAAAAAGAATAATTGTGCTACGCCGGCAGCAGTACCTAAAACGCCGCCTACGATAAAAAGTTTCCATTCGTCTGCTTTAAAGACAGGACGAAGAATACTGTTAAATTGATCGGGTTTTAATGTTGATAATCTATCATTTATTTGTGTGTGGATTTTCTCTGCCTGTTCTTCAAATATCGCATCGGTATCTTTGTTATTTTGTAACTTATCGGGGTTGATATTATTGACGCGATCCATAATGTCGACTCTGCCCTTCTTAATCAGTTCGGGGCCAAATAGTTGAGAGAGTATAGGGTTTGATTGTTGTCTATCCAGGGTAGCGTTGATCAGAGGTTCAATAGTAGCCATCATTTTTTTTCTTGCCTCCCCCTGAGTTAATTCTCTAACCATATTTTCTGTGGTTAAAACAGAATCCATTATTACATCAGCAAAGCTTTTTGCTACCTGGGCTTGTCGTTTTATAAAAAGCCCCTGAAATGTCCATGGGCCGATTTTTATTGGGTCACGCGGGGAGAATTGTAGAAAAATAGCGAGGTAATTGGTGATATAGCCCACCAGAAATCCACCTAACGGTAATACCCAACATTGTGGAAATATTACCCAGAAAGTCATTTGAAGCAGGCCAAATAAAAAACCAAAATACAGACCCGAGAGTTCAATAAATTTAAGTTCGGGTGATGCGATGGTCATGATGACATGACCTAACAGTCCGCGATCTTTGACCATGGCATGATGTATGATGCTATCAAGGTCGATCACTTTATCGGGGTCTTCGCTGATTTCTTCAATAATATCGCTAATAAGACTGCGTATGCTTGATTTAATGCCGCTGCTTACTTGCATTTGCTGCATGGTGTTGGTTGCTGCCCACTTTTCAGGTGCGTACTTTTTCGAAACCTCTTCAATAATCTGATTGCTTAGTCTGTTAACCAAAGGTTCCAGTTTGTCATCGATGAACC
>CBDUPD010000052.1:0-9824 GCA_965368985.1 uncultured Spongiibacteraceae bacterium
TTTTGCTCTGTGTTTCATCGTTTTCAATATAGCAATCGATGCTGATGGGGTCGAGTACCCTGATGGTGTAGTGTGGCGCTTCCGGGGGGATATTATACCAGTTTTGTTTTTTTAGCAGCGTGCTTGGGTGGCAGCTGATAAGAACAGGGGTGAGTTCGGTTTTTGATAGAATGGCAATATTGGCTGCACCTCGAAACAGTTTCATGGGTTCTCCGGGAACAGTTCGGGTTCCTTCAGGAAAAATTACCAGCGTTTCGTTATTTGCCAGGCTGTTAACACCTTCTTCGATCAGTGTTTTGCTTTCATTACTGATAAAGTTTGCAGCCTGGACCGGTGGTCGGGTAAAAATATTACGCCATAAGGCACTTTTTACAACACAGTTAGCTTGTGGAATTAAAGAGATAAGAAATACCACGTCCAGTAAAGAAGGGTGATTGGCAATCACTAATTGTGGCTGTGATGAGATGAGTTTTTCCTGGCCATGAATTTCGTAACTTAGCAGGCCGATAAAGCGCATGAAGTTTATGTACAGGCGAAAAGCCCTGGAGACAAAAAGTCGTGCTTTTGGCACGAATTGATCCTCAGGTAATAACTTCAGGTTTAATAATAGCCAGAGAATAATGCCGATGCATACGCCGCCTATCCCGAAGAATAAAAAGCTTAGACCTGTGCCAAGAAGTCGCCAGAGGAAATTTAATTTCTGCAACATAGTATTATAGGTGATTATAAACTGCTTCTATTTCAAGTAGCAGGTCAGCTCGGCATATATCTGCCTGAAGGTAGAGGCATGAAAGCACGGGGTAGTTATTGGATAAATAGTTTTGTATCCATTCAAAGTCTTTGGCGTGGCGAATGTATACCTTAAACAGGCCGCACTTGAGTGTCACTTGCTGTGTTTCTTCAATATGTGTTGCCAGTTGCTGAATATTTTCCAGTGTCAGCTTAAGCTGGTTTTCAACATCATTAATATGCAGAGTTTCATGACCGGTAATGCTTGCGGTTCCGGAAATGAAGGTTTGTTCAAGCTCGGGGCTGACGGTGGCTCTGGCAAATGAGGGGCTTTTAGGCCCGTATTGTTTGGGATAAGTGTAAGCACTTTGCTGGTTGGGGTTCTCAATATGTTTGCCAGGGTGTCTGGCGCTAATCAGGTATATCGTAATATTGCTGGCCGAGTGTCCAAGAGCGCTTGCTGCCGGGTAATCGTCTTTTTTTACGCCCATATTGTCAAAGGCCATATGTCTGCCCAGGCAGAACTGTTTATACCTTTCATTGTCCCCTTCGCCTTCATTGATGCTGGCAATGTAATTCCATGCACGTAGCAGGTGAGGATAGCCGCGGCTTTTTACGGTTTTCAATAGGTTTTCGTAGGCAATACGTGTATCTTCAGAAAGATCGCCGCTCTCTTCCAGGCAACAGGAAGCCATTATAATAGTTGAGGTTTGGCTGATCTTTACACTGTTTTCTTCAGCTGTTTCTACGCTTGCATCGGTGAGCCAGACTTCATGGTTATGCTGCTTACCCAATTGAGGCATGCCGGTTTCAATAATATTGCTATCATCGCCGCAGCATTTCTCGGAATTATGAGCAATAACAGCCAGAACATGCTCGTCACTACACAATTTTTCGAGAGAGGCTTCGGATAATGTACATTTCAGCGAGCTTGTTGTCATATTTATAGAAATATCTAATGCGTCCATGTCGGCCCGAAACAGTAAAAGTTAGCAGTGCAGTGTAACAAATTTCTTGCCGTTGGGCAGCTTCTCTTGATTTATACTGCTCCAGTAACGTAAAGTAGCGCTTTTTTTGTGGAGAAGAAAAAGCATGTCTAAAGATGAATTGAATCCTCATCCGGTATTATCGGACTATTACGATAGTGCTGAAGCGAGGCGCACCAAGGTAGATGACATGTTCGACTCTTCTGCTGAGCATTACGACTGGATATGTGATGTGATGAGCTTCGGTTCAGGTCGCTGGTACCGTAATGATGTGCTGAAGCGGGTTGCCGGATTGAAGCCGGGCATGAAAGTGATTGATGTAGGTGCCGGAACAGGTGTTGTTTCTTACCTGGCGCAGCAACAAGTGGGTGAAGAAGGGTTGGTTGTCGCTCTTGATCCTAGCAAGGGTATGTTAGGTGAAGCGAAAACTCTGGGCGTTAAGCATGTCAGTATGGGTCTGGGGGAAGCGCTGCCGTTTCCTGATAATACCTTTGACGCACTGACTATGGGGTTTGCCCTCAGGCATGTTGCTGACCTCAATGCAGCTTTTTCTGAATACCTGCGTGTACTTAAGCCAGGTGGCAAGATTGTTCTTATGGAAATTAGTCGCCCTGAAAATAAAATTGGTCTGGCAATGTTAAAAATCTATATGGGTACTGTTGTGCCATTATTGACTCGTATCTTCCGCCGAAGTGCCAACGCTCAGGAGTTAATGAAATATTACTGGGATACAACTGCGCAGTGTGTTGACCCTTCAGTTATTGTTGGCGCTCTTGAAAAACAAGGCGGTGTGGAGTGTAAGCGTGAGGTTATGTTGGGAATCTTTAGTGAATACTCGGCAGTAAAACCTTCATAAGATAATCCGAATAATAAAAATGGTACGGTATTGAATATGTTGACTGAACAAGAGTTAGCGCTAGCAAAAATTTTGGTAGAAGCATTGGATCTGGAAGATATTGAGCCAGAAGAGATTGCACCGGAAGCACCATTATTTGGTTTTGATCAGCCTGAAAGTCTGGGTCTGGATTCGATTGATGCGCTCGAAATATCATTGGCTATCAGTCAGCATTACAATGTTCAGTTAAAAGCTGATGATGAAGATAACAGAGCAGCTTTTGCCAATATTCGCTCTTTGGTAAATTTCATTTCCGAAAATAGCTAATGCAAGTAGCCTTAGTGGTTCTGTACCCGATTCTTGTACACCTTTCCGTGTTACTGAGCCTTCCCATGTTGCAAGCTGTGGCATTAATCTCTCTTGCCATGGGGCTTACCTATCAGGGTTTGAAAAACAGGAATGTCTTTTTATGGACATTCCTGGTTATTTTTTCAGCAGCTATTTTGCCCCTGGCTACCATTGATATGACCTTGTACTTGTTATATGTGCCGCCCATTGCCTTGCCGTTATTGTTGGCAGTGGTTTTTATCAATACATTATTACCTGGTCGAGAAGCATTGGTAACAGCAATTGGTGAAGCATCCCGCGGACCTTTAAGTGAAGAAATGCGGCGATACACAAAAGCGGTGACCATTATGTGGGCAACATTTTTTGTCATAATGATTATTGAGGCCATTGTGCTGGTTATTATTGGTGATGCTCATCTGTGGTCGTGGATGACCAGTATCGTAAATTATATACTGATAGGTGTGTTGTTTCTGGGTGAGTTTCTTTTCAGAAAAGTACGCTTTCCTGATCATCCACATCCGACTTTTATTGATTATATAAAGATAGTCATTAGTGCAAATGTATCAAAACGATAATGCTCCATTACTCGCGGAATTTCAGCCAGACAGGTTGATATGTATTACTGCTGAACATTCGGTCAGTCAGTCAGATTTTCTATATACGGTTAATTTATTAGCTCGGCAATTTCCTGATGGCGAGCACTTTATCAATTTATGCCAGCACCGATATCATTTTCTGTTGGTATTTTGTGCAGTCATTGTCAAAGGCGGAATTAATATACTGCCACCTAATCGAAATCAGGCAACCATAGAACAGATACGGGAAGATTATCCCAACGCTGTCTGTATCAGGGATGACTCTGTTACCCACAATATCTCGGATATTGAGTTATTGCCTTTATTGTCAAAGATAATGAGCCGGGTTGTATCAGGTACGCCTGAAGTGCCAATGATTGATAATGAGCACGTCATTGCCATAGCCTATACATCCGGTTCAACGGGTAGGCCCAGGCCCAATGAAAAAACCTGGCGTATTCTCAGTGGAACGGCAAAGTTGTTATGCCGGCGCTTTCTGGCTGATAGTGCGGAATCTGTTCTTGTTCCTACTGTACCGGCACAGCATATGTATGGTTTGGAAACGTCGATCATGATGGTTTTGCAGGGCCGCAGTGTTTTATATGCCGGAGATACATTTTACCCTGAAGATATTGTTGAGGCATTCAAGGTGGTAAAAAAGGGCATTTTGATCACTACTCCGATTCATCTGCTAACATTAAACAAATCATCAGCGGCTATTGAGGGTATCGAGAAGGTGATATGCGCTACCGCGCCACTTAAGTTGCAGCTGAGCCTGGATATCGAAACACAGTATAATACTGTGATAGAAGAAATATACGGTTTCACTGAAGCCGGCAGTGTAGCCACGCGGAAAACAACGTCGACAGATGATTGGTCGCTACTTGATGAAATGGTTATAGATGCTGTAGCAGTGGATGAGTTTTTAGTAAATGGCCCTCAGTTTTCTTCTGCGGTGCAGGTGCTTGATATCATAGAGTTGTTTGACAACGGGAAAAAATTTCGTCTTTGTGGCAGGTCTGAAGACCTGCTTAACGTAGCAGGAAAAAGAGCATCATTGGCAGATTTGAATTTCAAGTTGGCAGGTATTGATGGTGTTGAAGATGGTGTATTGTTTATGCCTGATGAAGTTGATGATATAACAAGACCGTTAGGGATTGTTGTCTCTGGCCTGAGAAAGCGGGATATATTGAGGGAATTATCAAAGCTGGTCGATCCGGTATTTTTGCCAAGACCACTTATATTTGTTGATAATATTCCTCGCAACGAAACAGGTAAGCCACAAAGACTGGAGTTGTTGAAAATAGTTGATACATATGCGCGAAGAGATACATAAATTACATTTATCGATTCCTCGGGAGCACGACTGTTTTGAAGGTCACTTCCCGGGTGATCCTTTGGTGCCAGGTGCGCTAATGATTCAGTGGCTGGCTGAATTGATACAAAATGCATTGCCAGCTGACACTTTGTCGACATTAAAGGTGATGAAATTTATTTCACCGGTACGACCGGGTGATCAGTGTGAGGTGTTATTGAAGCGGAAAGATCAAAAACTCATGGTTGAATGCTCAATAGCTGGTCAGCCATCCCTGCAAGGGCAATTTATTGTCACTCCCCATGGATAATCCCCCCGCAAAAACCAATTGGCAAGAGCAGGCTGAAAGAAGTAATTCTTTTATGATCAGGCTGTTAGCCAGTTTGGCCTTGATATGTGGCAGGCGTTTTATTCAGCTGCTGCTGTATCCTATTGTATTGTATTTTTTTCTGACTGGACGTCAGGCAAAAGCATCATCACGTGATGCATTACTTCGTTTTACTGGTAATGCACCAGATATAAAGATGGTTTTTATGCATCTGTATTATTTTGCCATGGTGGCTGTTGATCGTATTTTTTTGATGGCGAATAAAGCAGGCAAATATCAGGTACGCTTTTTTGGTGAAGAGTTATTTGTTCCTGTTCGTGAGTCAAAACAGGGGTGTGTATTGTTGGTATCACATGTAGGTTCGTTCGATATCATGCGAGCTTTGGGTACACGGCAAGAAGGCCTTCCCATGAAGATTCTGATGGATAAACATCATAACAAGGCAGCCATGTCGTTGATAAATTCGCTTGACCCGGTACTGGCAGAGCAAATTATCGATGCACGTCAATCGCCGGCAACGTTGGCGCTTGAATTGCAGGCTTATCTTAATGAGGGCTATATGATTGGTATTATGGCTGATCGAGCTGGCCCTAATGAACAGACAGTAGCTGTAGATTTTGCCGGAGGCCGGGCTGATTTTCCGGTTGGGCCGTGGATGCTGAGTTGGGTGTTGAAAGTGCCCGTCATACTTTGTGTGGGCTTATATCGTGGTGGCAAGCAATACGATGTCTATTTTGAACACTTATATGATGCATTGCATGGAAAACGTCAACAAAGGCATGATATTGTGTACGCTGCGGTGGCGCACTATGCTCAACGGCTTGAGTATTACGTAAAAAAAGCACCACTTAACTGGTTTAACTTTTATTCTTTTTGGCATGATGAAAGCACTACAGATAACTGATTACACACTCACTTCAGCTGCAGGCATTGGCACTGACGCAAGTTGGCAGGCTTTAAACAATGAGCAGAGTGGGCTTGGGCCTTGTCATTTTTTTGATATACACGATTTAACCACTTATGTAGGTGAAGTATCGGCTCTTGATGATGTTGAGTTACCTTCTGAGCTCAAGAGTTTTGATTGTCGTAATAATCGCCTGTGTGAGCTGGGCCTTCAGCAAGATGGTTTTTTGGATTCGGTGCAGCAAGCGATAGAAAAATACGGTGACAAAAGAATCGGTGTTTTTATGGGTACCAGCACCTCAGGTATTCATCAAACCGAGAAAGCTTATCTGGCGGTTGATGAGACCGCAGATCTTCCGGATTGGTATGATTATCAACATACCCATAACGTTTATTCAATTACTGATTATGTGTGCAAGCGTTTGGGTGTTACAGGGCCAAGCGAGGCGATTTCTACAGCTTGTTCATCAAGTGCAAAAGTGTTTGCCAGTGCGCATAGGGCGATTGAATTGGGTTTGTGTGATGCGGCTATTGTTGGTGGCGTAGACACGCTTTGTTTAACTACACTGTATGGTTTTAATGCACTGCAGGTTGTGTCACCAGAATTGTGTAAGCCCTCTGATGTTAATCGTCAGGGTTTATCTATTGGTGAGGCGGCAGGTTTTGCATTGGTGGAGCCGTTATCGGATGAAACCAAGCCCCGGGTATCAGGTTATGGTGAGAGTAGTGATGCCTATCATATGTCGTCACCGCACCCTGAAGGGTTGGGGGCGTTGGCTGCGATGAAGCAGGCGATTGAGCGTGCCGGGCTGTCACCTGATGATATTGATTATGTAAATCTGCATGGAACCGGTACGCCAGCTAACGATCTTGCCGAATCTAATGCAGTAGCCGCCTTGTTTGATAATGTGCCCGCCAGTTCAACAAAAGGCTGGACGGGACACACTCTGGGAGCTGCAGGAATAGCAGAAGTAGTTATCTCTCTCTTATGCATAAAAAACAGTTTTATTCCCAAAAGCCTGCATACAGAGACAGTTGACCCTGATATTAAAGCGAATATTGTGATGCAATCCCGGCAAAGTCCGGTTCATCATGTAGTGACTAACTCTTTTGGTTTTGGTGGTAGTAATTGTAGTCTAGTCATTTCAGGAGCAACAACTACAGGAGCTCAGAATGCAACTCTATGTAAATAGTATTGGTTTTGCTGCACCTGGAATGCCAACCTGGCAAGAGGCTCGGCCGGTGCTCGCCGGTGAGGAAGTCTATCAGTTCGCCGAACTTGATAAATACAAGCCGGGAAGCTTGCCGCCCAATGAAAGACGGCGCGCAACGCAACTGGTCAGGCTTGCTTTCAGGGCGGCTGAAAATGCTGTTGAACATTCCACAATGGCAGTAGAAAATCTGGCTACCGTATTCAGCTCATCGGGTGGTGATTACCCGATTATTGATCAAATTTGTACGGCTTTGGCAAAAGAAGACAGGGCGGTATCGCCAACACAATTCCATAATTCTGTTCACAACTCTGCTGCAGGTTATTGGAGTATTGCAGTTGGCTCTACACAACCTTCAAACAGTTTGTCCGCTTATGACTATAGTTTCTCTCAGGGTATGATTGAGGCTGCAGGTATGGTGTTAGTTGATGGGCTTGATACTCTGCTGGCTGTGTATGATATTTGTCCACCTACACGTTTGCAGAAAAAACGCGAAATTATGCAGGATTTTGGAATGGCGCTTGTGTTATCCAAAGATAAAAGTGATGGTAGTGTTGAGTTAAATCTTGAGCTGCTTGACGAGGGAACACAAACAGAGGTGGCCTTATCTGACCTGAGTGCCTTGTATCATACGAATCCCGCAGCACGATCTTTGCCGTTACTTGAATTAATGGCCAAAAAAACGGCGGGTGATTGCTATTTTGATTTGCCTTCTGGCCTATGCCTGAAGGTGGGTGTTAATCCATGTTGCTAAACCGTGAGCAAATTGCAGCGACCATTCCTCATGGGGAATCGATGTGTGTGCTTGATGAAGTGTTGGCGGTTGATGATAAAAAGATCAGTTGCTTATCAAGGCGTCATCTTGATGAGAACAATCCTCTTAAGGAGGCGCATCTGGGTGTTTGGACATTAATAGAATATGGCGCCCAGGCAGCTGCAGTGCATAAAGGCTTAACCGACAGTGATGAAGGGGCGCCGGCAAATACAGCTTATATTGCCCAGGTAAAAAATGTTCATGTTAGCGTGCAAAAAGTTGATGATGATGTCTTGTATATAGAGGCTATCTGCCTGGTTAGTGACTTGTCGGCTGCAGCTTATCAAATTACGATATCTTCAAAAGACGCTGAGTTATTAAGTGGAAGGGTGACGCTCTCTTTGGGTTGATCTTGTGCTTATTCGGATGTTGGGCTGACAGCCAGATCGATCTTGTTTAAAATATTAGGTAACTGTTTAACAAGCTTCTCAAATTAAGGGATGAATCATGAAAAGAACGATTAAGACCTTGTTTATAACTGCTTTTCTGGGTGTGTTATCTATTGTTTGTCATGCTAATGATGAGCTGGACTCGGAAATTTCACGATACCTCTCGGCGTTCAAGAGTAACTCTTTTGTAGAAATGAAAGTTGCTATCGATGAAATGCGCTGGAAAGGCATAACAGATAAAAGCATTTATGAAGCGATGCTTATGCAATTCAATAAGTCCAAATTAAGTACTGACAGAGTCGCTATAAATCAAACAGCCTATTTTATACGTGGTTTTTCATTCTCGGGTGATGAAGACTATAAAAAGCTTTTAGAGAAAGAGCTTGCGAAGGGACCGCATAGAAAGCTGGTGAGACATTATGAAGAGGCGATTGAAAATATTGATAACTATGCCAAATGGAATCCGGTTATTGCTGCTAATCTTGAGGATGCCAACAATGTTCATGTGCAGCGTATAAAAAATATGCTCACTTCTGATTATATGGAAATGATATCGGCTGCAGCAAAAGATATCACGGCAATTTACTATAATGATAAAGAGCTGATTGACCTTACTGCCCGGCGACTAGTGGATATTTATGAGAAAGCTGATGATGATGCCAGTGTTGAAACGGCCATATTATTATGTAAGGCGGTATCGAAATCAGGCATGTCTCAGTATAAGGAATTGCTGGCAGCAGTCGCCGAGAAGGCAGAGAATAAAAAGTTGAGAAAAACTGCCGCAAAGTATCTTAAGAAGATGCAATAGACTCATTTCCATAGACCTTCTGCTTCTACTCCTTTCAGGTATCGAGGGGATTTATATCATTGCTGCAGGCATGAATCTCCTCTAAAGACAAATTGTCCAATTCCAACCATTAAGTCATGTGCGTTTTTCGCATAATCGGTGTAAAATTAGCCGCCTTTCAACAAGCAGGTTCGGTATTGCCGACTATTTTCTTAATTTAGATCAAAAATGGGGATCATAAATGTTCCGTAAAGATATGCGTATAGCAGGTTTTGATGATGAAGTGTTTGCAGCGATTCAGGCAGAGGAACGCCGCCAGGAAGAGCACATTGAGCTAATTGCATCTGAAAATTACACCAGTCCTCGTGTAATGGAAGCGCAAGGAACAGGTCTTACCAATAAGTATGCTGAAGGTTACCCGGGTAAGCGTTATTACGGTGGCTGTGAACATGTTGATGTTGTTGAACAGTTGGCCATTGACCGTGCCAAAGAGCTGTTTGGTGCTGGTTATGCCAATGTGCAGCCTCACTCCGGCTCGCAAGCGAATGCTGCCGTTTATCTGGCACTGGTTCAACCTGGTGATACCGTATTAGGTATGAGCCTG
>CBDUPD010000053.1:0-9750 GCA_965368985.1 uncultured Spongiibacteraceae bacterium
AAACTCATCTGCGTCATCACATTACTGCTGATGGTTTTTATCGTGGCCGTAAAGTGATTGATACTGGCAACGACGATTAATTTCTAATATGGCAAGCAAGGCGATAGCCATTGATGCCATGAGCGGGGACTTCGGTCCCCGTGTTATTGTTAGTTCCACGCTTAAATATCTGCAAGACACCCCGGATCTCTCTGTTTTTCTGGTAGGTGACGAAACTCAAATTTCCCCTTTAATTCCTGCTAAACATGCCAGTCGTGTGACGATTGTTCATGCTGATGAAGTCATTGGTATGAATGAAAAACCATCGGTTGTGCTGCGTTCCAAAAAACAATCTTCAATGCATTTGGCTATTCAGCTTGTTGAAAGTGGTAAGGCTGGTGCTTGCGTAAGCGCAGGTAATACCGGGGCATTAATTGCGATTAGCCGACATTTATTAAAAACCATTGACGGTGTTTCTCGGCCGGCAATATGTGGGGCGGTGCCCTCATTGTATAGTCATAGTTATTTGGTTGATATGGGTGCTAATGTTGATTGTGATGCTAAACAGTTATTGGAATTTGCCCTAATGGCCAATGTGTTGGTTAAGGCGGTAGATAAAAATCCTAACCCGACTATTGCCCTGTTAAATAATGGTGAAGAAGAGATAAAGGGAAATACTCAGGTTAAGGAAGCAGCTGAACTGTTAGCTGCGCATCAGGATGTTAATTATATCGGCTATCTTGAAGGGCATAAAATTTACGAGGCTGCAGCAGATATCATTGTTTGTGATGGCTTTGTTGGAAATGTTGCATTGAAGGCATCAGAAGGTGTTGCCAAGTACGTGATTGATACCATAAAGCAGCAAATAAAATCTGACAGAATTTCACGCTTCTTATCGGTTGTTGCCACGCTGGAGTTGCGTCGTATAAAAGACAAGGTTGATCCACGTCGTTTCAATGGTGCCAGTTTATTAGGGCTTAAAGGTATAGTCGTCAAAAGCCATGGGCACGCTGATAAAGAAGCGTTTTATTATGCGGTTCATCAAGCTTATAAAATGCTTTCTGAAGATGTTGTCAGGCAGCTGGATTTACAGTTTAAAAAATAACATTGTCGTGGCAGTCAGGTTTGGTGGCAGGTTATTGATTGAGAAGATTGTAGTTAGTCAGGAGTGTAGGTAAGAGAATATGAGTGGGTCATCATTAGCTTTTGTTTTCCCTGGTCAGGGGTCGCAAAAAATTGGCATGTTAGCTGAAGCTGCCGAAGTTTTCCCTTTAATTAAAGATGTTTTCTCTGAAGCTTCAGAAGCTTTGGGGTATGACATGTGGCATCTTGTTCAACAGGGTGAGCAAGACGAAATTAATCTTACAGAAAAAACCCAGCCTATTTTGTTAACGTCTTCAGTCGCTTTATGGCGAGTATGGCAAGACAAAGGTGGTTTGCTTCCAGCTGTAATGTCTGGTCATAGTCTGGGTGAGTTTACTGCTCTTGTATGTGCAGGCGCACTGGAATTTTCTGACGCTGTGAAGCTGGTGCGTGCGCGTGGCCAGTTTATGCAAACAGCTGTGCCGGTAGGTGAAGGTGCAATGGCTGCTATTATTGGTCTTGATGATGAATTGATTAACCAGATTTGTCAGGATGCTGCGCAAGGTGAGTGTGTACAGGCTGTTAATTATAATTCTCCTGGTCAGGTAGTTATTGCCGGAAAGGCAGCTGCGGTAGAGCGTGCTATAGATAAGTTAGAAGAGGCTGGTGCCAAACGCGCTTTACCTTTACCGGTTAGTGCTCCTTTCCATACAGATATGATGAGGCCGGCCGGAGAGAAACTAGCGGTAGAGTTGCAGTCAGTCACCATCAATACACCTGAAATACCTGTTATGCATAATGTACATGCCAAAACTGAAAGTGACCCTGAGAACATTCGTTCACTGTTAGTTGAGCAGATATATAGCCCGGTTAAATGGACATCTTGTGTGCAGGCAATGGTGGAAATGGGTATAACATCTACTGTTGAATGTGGCCCTGGTAAGGTTTTAAGTGGCCTGAATAAGCGTATACACAGTCCGATGGATTGTTATGCCATTGAGCAGAGTGATGCACTTGAAAATGCCTTGTCGGCGTTGTCAGTGTAATATTGGTTTTTCAAGAAATTCTGGATAGTTGGGAGAGTTGGAATAAATGACTACTGAAAAAAGAGTTGCTTTAGTAACTGGTGCAAGCCGTGGTATTGGTAAATCAATCGCAGATCGTCTGGGTAGAGATGGTTTCATTGTCATTGGTACTGCAACATCAGAGAGCGGTGCAAATAGTATTTCTGAGCGTTTTGCTGCGGCAGGGTTCGAAGGTACTGGCAAGGTATTGAATGTTACTGATGCTGAGCAGGTGCAGGCGGTTGTTAAAGAGATTACTGCAGAGTTTGGTGCGCCAACCATTCTGGTTAACAATGCGGGTATTACTAAAGATAATTTGTTTTTGCGAATGAAAGATGAAGAGTGGAATGATGTAATAGATACCAATCTTAATTCCCTGTTCACAGTCAGCAAGGCTTGCCTCAAAGGCATGACCAAGGCGCGCTGGGGGCGAATTATCAATATCAGCTCTGTTGTGGGTTCTATGGGCAATCCGGGTCAGGCTAATTATTCTGCAACCAAAGCTGGTGCAGAGGGTTTTTCCAGAGCTCTTGCAGCTGAAGTGGGTTCGCGTGCAATTACTGTCACTAGTGTGGCTCCGGGCTTTATAGATACCGAAATGACCGAGGTATTGGCTGAAGAGCATAAAGCGGCATTATTATCCAAGATCCCGTTGGGGCGTCTGGGTGACCCTGAAGAAGTTGCTGGTGTTGTGTCATTTCTTGCAAGTGCCGATGCTGCTTATGTTTCAGGGGCCACATTGCATGTTAATGGTGGTATGTATATGGCGTAAATATCTCTATATTGCTGTTTATTATAACTTTTTGGCGATTTTTTATATTTTTTATGTATAAAAATGTCGAAAAGTTGTGACTAATGAGTATTTAGAGGTACAATGCGCGCACTGGTTTATTGGCATCAAATAACTGAGTGTTGGTAAGCAAACTTATTCTTGATAGGAGTTGATTGGAACTATGAGTAGCATTGAAGAGCGCGTTAAAAAAATCGTTGCTGAGCAGCTTGGCGTTAAAGAAGATGATGTAAAAGCAGATGCTTCTTTTGTTGAAGATTTAGGTGCCGATTCATTGGATACCGTTGAATTGGTAATGGCTTTGGAAGAAGAATTCGAAACTGAAATTCCTGATGAAGAAGCAGAAAAGATTACTACTGTGCAGTTGGCAATCAACTATATCAATGAGAACTTAAGCTAAGTTTTTATCTGAATTAAAGAAGCCGTTTCTATAGCAAATATAGAGCGGCTTTTTTTTTGTTACTAAAGCTATGGAGGTTCTTGTGGCTAAAAGACGCGTTGTTGTTACCGGTTTGGGCCTTTTATCGCCTGTAGGTAATACTGTAGAGTCTTCGTGGAAGTCAATTCTTAACGGTGAAAGTGGCATTGGTTTAATTGAGCACTTTGATACATCGGCTTATACCACGCGCTTCGCGGGTTTGGTGAAAGATTTTGATGTCTCCCAATTCTTTGCGGTCAAAGATGCCAATAGAATGGATCTCTTTATTCAGTACGGTATTGCTGCCGGTGTTCAGGCCATGCGTGATTCCGGTCTTGAGATTACTGAAGAAAATGCTGCACGTGCCGGTGTAGCTGTTGGTTCTGGTATTGGTGGTTTGCAATCGATTGAGGATTGCAGAACAACTATCGATGAAAAAGGGCCTCGCCGTATATCTCCGTTTTTTGTACCTGGTTCAATTATCAATATGATTTCGGGTAATCTTTCTATTATGTACGGGATGAAAGGCCCGAACATTGCCATTACTACTGCTTGTACTACTGCAACCCACAATATCGGTTTTGCTGCGCGCATGATTCAATATGGCGATGCTGACATTATGTTGGCCGGTGGTGCAGAAAAAGCTTCAACACCTGTTGGTTTGGGTGGTTTTTGTGCTGCACGAGCTCTTTCAACACGTAATGATGACCCCAAGGCTGCCAGTCGACCATGGGACAGGGATCGTGATGGTTTTGTGTTGGGTGATGGTGCTGGTGTATTAATGCTTGAAGAGTATGAGTCAGCTAAAAAACGTGGTGCAAAGATTTATGCCGAAGTAACAGGTTTTGGCATGAGCGGCGATGCTTATCATATGACTTCACCTCCAGAGGCAGGTGAGGGTGCCCAGCAATCGATGCTGAATGCCATTAAAGATGCCCAAATTAATGTTTCTGACCTCAATTACATTAATGCTCATGGTACATCGACTAAAGCTGGTGATGTGGCTGAAACCCGAGCGCTTCAAGCTGCTCTGGGTTCATCGGTTAATGATGTTGCGGTTAGTTCAACCAAATCAATGACAGGTCATGCCCTGGGTGCTGCCGGTGCTCTTGAAGCTGTATTTAGTGTTTTGGCTATTCGTGACCAGGTTGCTCCACCAACGATCAATCTGGATAACCCTGACGAAGGCTGTGTTTTGAACTATGTTCCTCATACCGCTCAAGAAATGAGCATTCAACATGCGCTTTCAAACTCGTTTGGCTTTGGTGGCACTAATGGAAGCATTCTGTTTAGCAAGGTAGACTAGTCGAGAATTATAGAAATACATTTAATAAATAGCTGTATACCATTGAAACTAAGCGGTATGCAGCATTATTAATCTACTCTTTATGATGCTGCGATCAGCAGTTAATTAATCAAAACTTTCCTGCAGTATCCTTTTGATAATTCATGCAAAATTCGGGTTTATCCTATAGAATTAACGCATGAGTACAATAATTAATACATGGGTAAATGCCGAGTTGCAAAACTCGGTTTCAGCTTTTGATCGAGGCCTGGCTTTTGGGGATGGTTTATTTGAAACCATGCGTGTCAGTAACTCCAGCGTTCCGTTAATCGAATACCATATAGATCGCCTTTTGTTGGGCGCATCTTCTTTGGGTATTGCTGTTTCAAGTGATGACGTGAGGTCAGATATTGCGTTGGCATTGAGTGAGATCAAAAGTAAGCAATCATCTATCTATCGCCTTAAATACATTCTTACGCGCGGTGAATCTGATTCCGGGTATGCGCCAAATCCCAGAGGGTCTGCAACACGTATTATGTTGTTACAATCTTATGATGCGGGTCTCAATCGCCTGTTACAACAACAGGGTATTAAAACATGTACCTGTCAGTGGCGCTTGTCTGATCAGCCGGCGCTTGCGGGAATAAAACACTTGAATCGTCTTGATCAGGTCATGGCGAGGCAGGAGTATCTGGATAGCGATTGTTATGAGGGCTTGATGCTGGATCAGACCGGGCGTTATATAGAAGGCACTATGTCGAATATTTTTGCAGTGACTGATGCTGATGAAATTATTTCCCCGCAGCTTGATACCTGTGGTGTTGAAGGGGTGATGAAGCGTGTAGTTGTAGAGACTTTATGTCCCGAGATCGAGAAAAATTGTTTTGAGGCTGAAATTACGCGTATGGATGATTTCAAGGAGGTTTTTATCACCAATGCATTAATCGGTATTATCCCGGTTATCGCTGTTGATAATGATACATTCTCAATTGGTGCAGTAACACGCAGTTTGCAACAGGCGTTGAAGCAGAGCCAGTTACTTAAATGAAAGATAAAATTCTATTACTCTTATGTGTTGGGTTGATCTCGGTTTTGGTTTTTTCCGGGTTTACCTGGAGGGAATTGAATAAGCCGTTAGAATTTGACAATGAAGTCACAATCGATGTGTTATATGGCGAATCTATTTATCACGTGGCTACCAAATTGCAGAATGAAAAGGTTCTGGAAAACCCGATTTTATGGATATGGTATGCCCGGATATTTGATTTGGCCAAGGACATAAAAGCCGGCGAATATCGCATAAGCTCAGGTATGTCGGCGCTCCAGGTGCTTGATCACATAGTTACAGCCAATGTTATCCAGTATTCAGTTACGCTAATCGAAGGTTGGACGGTAGCAGAGGCACTTAAAGCTATTCAGGCAACGCCAGGAATAGTTAATACGCTTAATGCTAAAGATCATCAATTAATACTCAAGTCAGTTAATGCAGATTCCCGTTTTTCACACAGTGAAGGGTTGTTTTACCCTGATACATACCAGTTTATCAAGGGTACAAAAGATCATGAAATACTCAAGCGCGCTCATCTGCGTCTTGTTAGTGCTATGGATAAAGCATGGGAGTCGAGAGATAAAAATCTTCCTTATAAAAATGCTTATGAGGTTTTGATTATGGCCTCTATTATAGAAAGAGAAACATCTGTGGGCTCAGAAAGAGCACAAATTGCGGGTGTATTTGTGCAGCGCCTATTGAAAGGTATGCGCCTGCAAACAGATCCAACCGTTATTTATGGTATGGGTGAGCAGTATCAAGGGAATATTACTCGAAAAGATTTAAGAAAACCAACACCGTATAATACCTATACAAATAATGGCTTACCGCCAACGCCTATTGCCTTGCCTACTGAGGCATCTTTGCAAGCTGCAGTGCACCCGTTATTAAATGGAATGCTATATTTTGTGGCAAAGGGAGATGGACATCATTATTTTTCAAAAACACTGGCTGAGCATGAGAAAGCAGTGCGGGAATATCAAATAGCACGTAAGAAAAATTATCGATCCAGTCCGGAATAAAAAATACTAATATGAATACCATGCAAAAAAATAATAAAGGCTTGTTTGTAGTATTAGAAGGTGGAGAAGGTGTTGGAAAAAGCACTAATCTGGACTTTATACATAATTACCTGAGAGACAGAGATGTTTCTTTTCAAACCAGTCGTGAGCCAGGCGGTACTGAGCTTGCTGAAAAAATTCGCCAGCTGATTCTTGATAAATATGATGAGCCTGTTTCAGATATGGCAGAGCTTTTATTAGTTTTCGCCGCTCGTGCGCAACATCTACAGCAAAAGATACTGCCGGTTTTAGATGCTGGAGAATGGATGGTGTGTGATCGCTTCACTGATGCAACCTATGCGTATCAGGGGGGAGGTCGGCAGTTAAGTAAAGAGACTATTTCGGAGTTGGAGCAGATGGTTCAGAACGACCTTCGTCCGGATTGTGTTATTTTATTAGATGCATCAATAGAAGTAGGTCGATCACGTGCTGAGGCCAGAGCTGAGCTGGATAGAATGGAATCCGAGAAAGAAAGTTTTCATCAGCGAGTTCGAGATGCCTATTTGAGCCGGGCCGAACAGAATCCGGATTGTTATGCGGTGATTGATGCATCACAAAGCCTTATGGAAGTTCAGCATGATATTGCTCAGGTACTGGATCAGTTGATTGCCAGGTGGAAGAACTTATGAGTGAATGGTTACCTTATCCATGGCAACTGGATGTATGGAGTCATCTGGATCAACTGTATAAAGATGCACGACTCCCTCATGCGTTATTGATGAATGGTGAGAAGGGTAGTGGT
This sequence comes from uncultured Spongiibacteraceae bacterium, assembly GCA_965368985.1. GTDB lineage: Bacteria > Pseudomonadota > Gammaproteobacteria > Pseudomonadales > DT-91 > CAZTZY01. The sequence continues at coordinate 7,471 of CBDUPD010000053.1, forward strand.
AAAGGTGCTTTGGTTCAGGGCCTGGTTAAAAAGTTGTTATGTCACGAAACCACTGAGTTTGCGTGTGGTCAATGCAAGTCGTGTCAGCTGTACGATTCAGGAACACACCCGGATTTCGTGCAGATTGGACTTTTGGAAAAAAGTAAATTAATCAAAATTGATCAGGTGCGCTCCACTATTGATTTTATCAGTAAAACCTCCCAAATGGGGGGTATGAAAATTGTTGTTATTGAACCTGCTGAACAGATGAATATTAATGCGGCTAATGCCTTGTTGAAATGTCTTGAAGAGCCGTCTGGTGATAGCCTGATTATTCTTATTGCCCATGCCCCCAATCGTTTATTGCCTACCATTCGTTCACGCTGTCAAAATATTGTGATGCAAAAACCTGGTCAGCAACAGGCAGATCAATGGTTAAGTACGTTTATTAGCGATATCAAGCAGCGTGAACAACTGCTTATGTTAGCTAACGGTAATCCATTGCTGGCTGTTGAATATTTTGATAAAGAAGTAATAAAGTTATATACGGATTCTATTGATAAACTGGTAGCCCTCAAAACCGGTAATGGCTCATTGGTGAAATATGCAGAAGAGCTTCAAAAAGAAGATGTGGGTATTTGGCTGGATATCAATCAAAAGCTCATATGGCAAATGATACAAAAGTCATTAAATATTTCAGATAGTTCGAGTACAGTTGTTAATGTTTTTGATCCGGTTATTCGTTCAAATGGTTTTGTTAAGCGTGCGTATAGAATGCTTGAAGAAATACAACAGGCAATAAAAGAAGTGCAGGGGCAATCGAACCCTAATCCACAAATGATTATAGAATCACTGCTAATTCGTTGGCAGGCACTTTTAAGAGTTTGATTATGCAAGAATCTCATAAGACAATCAAAAAATGGATGATTTACGGTGCATATGGTTTTACAGGAAGGCTGATTGTTGATGAGGCTGTAAAGCGTGGGCATTTACCTGTTATTGCCGGGCGTGATGAGTCAAAACTTCTCGATCTTGCTGAGCGGTACGACCTTGCTTACCAGGTATTTGATCTGGGTCACCCACGAAAAATTAAAAGCCAGATTGAAGATGTGGGTCTGGTATTAAATTGTGCAGGACCATTTTCCCAGACAGCGGCTCCTTTACGCGAAGCATGTGTTGCCACTGGTGTACACTATCTTGATATAACGGGTGAGATACCGGTTCTGGAAGCCAGTTATCAAATGCATGAACAGGCAAAGCAAGCAGGTTGTGTGGTAATTAGCGGTGTCGGGTTCGATGTAGTACCTACTGATACTTTGGCATCTTTATTAAAACAACAGCTACCCACAGCCAGACATCTTGAGCTGGCGTTTGCTGGTGACGGTGGTGTTAGCCCCGGTACGGCTAAAACCATGGTGGAGATGATGTCAGACCGAGGGCAGATTCGTAAAGAGGGTGAAATAGTTCAAGTGCCTCTCGCTTATGATAGCAAACTGATACAGTTTTCTGACGAGGCGCGTGATTGTATGACAATCCCATGGGGGGATATTTCGACAGCATTTAATAACACGGGTATCCCGAATATTATGGTTTATACCGCGGTAGAAAAAAGCCAGATAAAATTTATGAAGCGAGCGAATTGCATTATTGGTATTTTTAAATATGCATGGGTGCAGAACTTTCTGAAAAAACTGATCACAAAAAATGTAAAGGGTCCGGAACAGGATTTGCGAGATGCAGGTTATATGAAATTGTGGGGCAGGGTCAGTGATGGTGAAAAAGAAGTTGTCATGACCATGGATACCCCCGAAGGCTATAATTACACGGTGCTTTCTGCGTTGATGGCAGTTGAGAGTTTGATAGCACATAAGGTGATGCCCGGAGCTTATACGCCAGCCCAGGCGCTTGATGTTGATGCCATTTCATCAATGGAAGGTGTGACAATCTCCAATGTTGAGAATTCATAAGTAATAAATAATAAAAGTCGTTAGAGGATTAAGTTGATGCAAAAAATTGAATTAAAGATTCTTGATACCAGAATTGGCGCGGAATTCCCTTTGCCTGAGTATGCTACAGAAGGTTCAGCCGGACTTGATCTCAGAGCCTGTACTGACTCGGCAGTCACCCTTGAGCCAGGTCAAACAGAGTTAATCCCTACAGGTATTGCCATTCATATTGGTGATCCAAATTTGGCAGCTACTATCTTGCCACGCTCCGGTTTAGGTCATAAACACGGTATTGTTTTGGGTAATCTCGTGGGTTTGATTGATTCTGATTATCAAGGGCAGCTGTTTGTCTCTT
>CBDUPD010000054.1:0-9732 GCA_965368985.1 uncultured Spongiibacteraceae bacterium
CGATACCAATACTGATTTTATCGACTCTGTGAAAACCATGACAGAGTCCTGGGGTATGAAAACCTCTACTGTTACTGAAGCAAAAGAAGTTGCAAAAAAACTGCTTGATGATAAAGAAGCCTATCAGGTATTAATGATTGCTGAAGAATGTTTAACACCCGAAGTACAGCTTGCCGTAAGACAGAGCAATCTTGAACATAATTTCATAACTTCCATTATATTAACAACACGTACCCGTTTTTCTATCACGAAAAAAGATATGAAAAAGCGAGGCATTCAATTTGTTCTCGAAAAACCCTATACAATCGAGCTTCTTTATTTATCCCTGTTAAAAAGTATGGGGGTAGAAAACGCGAATAAAGATTCTACAGAAAATGAACAACCTTTATCCGTACTTATAGCTGAAGATAACAATGTTAATTTGATGGTTATTGAAGGTCTGTTGAAAAAACTGAAAATCTACCCTGTTTCTGCCAATGACGGTATACAAGCCGTTGAAACATACAAAAACTCAAAAGAACCTGTTGATCTTATCTTTATGGATTGCGAAATGCCTGAAATGAATGGCTATGAAGCCACTCAGGCAATACGTGAATTTGAGGCAGAAAACGATCTGAATTCAGTTATTATTGGCTTAAGTGCGCACTCTACCTCGGAATACAAAGACCGCGCCATTGCTTCAGGCATGAATGACTTCTTAATCAAACCCGTTAACACTGAAGATATCGAACATGTTGCCGAACGGGTTCGCGCCGGATTTTATCATGCAGAAGAACCGCAACATTAGACAAACAATCACTACACTGACAAACTCATGACAAAAAATAATTTTGATATAGTCATTGTTGGTGGAGGTATTGCCGGATTATGGACATTGGCAGCCGCCCGTGAAAAAGGCTACAAGGCAATTCTTATTGAAAAGAGCGCATTGGGATGTGGTCAAACACTTTCATCACAGGGCATTATCCACGGTGGCTCCAAATATGCCCTGGCTGGAAAGCTCAGTAAATCGACCCATATGATCAGTGACATGCCTGGTGTCTGGCAAGCAGCTTACTCTGGAGAAAGCACAGTTGATATTAGCGGTGCTGAATTATTATCAAGCAATCAATATTTAATTCCCGCTACCGGTATCGAAACCAAACTCTTATCATTTCTTGGCTCAAAAACCATGAGCTCACATACCCAAAAGGTTAAGTCCACCGAACTTCCTGAAGCGTATTCACAGAGCGGTATCAAGCAAACAGTATTTCAATTAAATGAACTCGTCTTTAATACACAATCCATCATTCAATGCTTTCACGAGAAATATACAAACTATATTTATCAATTTGCATTTGATGGTAACTGCATTCAACACACACATGAAAAATCTGTTGAGTTGAAACTTGATAACATCACTATCAACACAAAGTATCTTATACTCGCTTGTGGAGAAGGTTTTAAAGAGCTTGGACAAGAAAAACCTGCCATGCAAACCCGCCCTCTTCATATGGTGATAGCAAAAGGTAAACAACTACCACTTATCTATGCACACTTTATAGGCCGGTCAACCAAGCCTTTACTCACTATCACCTCACACCCTTGCAAAGATAGCGAAGAGGTAGTGTGGTATCTTGGCGGTGGCCTGGCAGAAGATGGCGTCGGCAAGTCAGAAGCCGACCAAATTGAAACAGCAAAGAACCTATTACTGAAACTAACACCTGAAATAAATATCGATAATTCTGTACAATTTTTTAACTACCATATTAATCGTGCAGAACAAAAGCAAAGCAATTTGAGCCGACCCGACGATGCTTTTGTAACTATCAACAATCATATTATTTCTGGCTGGCCAACAAAACTGGCACTGGCGCCTCGTTTTGCCGAAAAAGCACTATCTGCAGTCAACTGTAAACCCGACGACAATGCAGCAGAAAACAGACTTGATTTACCAAAGGCAGTGGTAGCAGACTTTCCATGGCAAACATTATGAACAGGCGATCAATAGCACAAACTGACGTACAACTAAGTGCACTGACACTGGGAACCGTAAAGTTTGGTCGCAACCAATCAGTTAAATACCCTACCGAGTTTGATCTGCCCACTGATGAAGAAATAATCAAGTTGTTATCAAGGGCAAAAAAAAACGGTATTTCTACTCTTGATACTGCCCCTGCCTATGGCATTTCTGAAGAACGGCTCGGCGCCCTACTCACCAACCGTCATCAATGGCAAATCATTACCAAGGCAGGAGAGACGTATGATGCAAAAAATGATACCAGTATCTATGACTATTCAGCAAAAGCACTTGAAAAATCACTTGAAGACAGCCTCCGTAAGTTAAACACTGATTACATTGATTGTTGGATGTTGCACTCTGATGGCAATGATTTAGCGAATCTTAATGATGAAGTGATAGAGGTATTCCACAGAGCAAAAGATCGTGGCCTGGTTCGCAGTATCGGCGCATCAACAAAAACGGTTGAAGGTGGCAGCTATGCCCTGCACCATTTTGACTGCATCATGATGGCCATCAGTCTTGGCAACACCAGTGAGCAAGCACTATTCGATATCGCCAAAAACCTGAACAAAAGCCTGATAATGAAAAAAATCTACGACTCTGGCTGGGCGTTAACAGCTGATGCTACACCACAGCAAAAACAGGATATTATGCAAGGCACGCTGAAAAGCATTTTTCAGCACTCTTCTGCCTGTTCAGCCATTATTGGCACAATAAACCCGTATCACCTGCAAGAGAATATAGATGCCTATCTTGCCATTAGTGGCGAGATCTAATCATGCAAAAATGTTTATTTCTTGATCGTGACGGTATTATTAACAAAGATATCGGCTACGCCTATAAGCCGGCAGATTTTGAATTTATGCCGGGTATTTTTGAGCTCTGCCATGAATTTCAAAAAAGAGGCTATCTTATTGTCGTTATCACCAATCAATCAGGAATTGCTCGAGGGTTCTACTCAGAGGCAGACTTTCAGACACTCAATGACTGGCTTGTAAACGAATTCAAGAAACAAGACATCAACATCACTGATATTCTTCATTGCCCTCACCACCCGGATATTACCGGCCCATGCGATTGCAGAAAGCCGGAACCCGGCATGTTATTAACTGCGATAAAAAAATATCGAATTGATCCACAATTCAGTATTATGGTCGGAGACAAGGAGTCCGATATGGTAGCAGCGAATAAAGCAGATATCCCTACCAGAGTTTTGTTACAAGAATTAGAACAGGTAACTCTAAAAGAACCATCTTCTGCAAGCCTGAAAACATGCTCATTGAGTGAAATAATTGATAAACTGGATATATAAAACCAACCTGAATCACTATGAAAACATTGATAAATCAGCATATAGAACAAAGTATCGCCACCAAACAGGCAATACTCACTTCAGATGCATGTATACAAAGCATTCAATCAGCAGCTGAGCTATGCAAAAAAACACTCGCCTCTGGCAACAAGATTCTGATTGCCGGTAATGGCGGCAGCGCTGCTGATGCTCAGCATATTGCAGCCGAGTTAACCGGCCGCTTTGAGAAACAACGTGCCGGACTACCCGCTATTGCACTGACAACTGACACATCAGCCTTAACAGCCATAGCCAATGATTTTGGCTACGAAAGGGTTTTTTCGCGTCAAGTCGAAGCATTGGGCAATAAAGGCGACCTGTTTATTGGTATCTCAACTTCAGGGAATTCAGCCAATATTGTCGAGGCCGTTAATGTTGCCAAAGATATAGGGCTATCTTCTATCAGCCTGGTTGGTGAAGCAGGTAAACTACCCGAGCTTTGTGATGTATCAATATGTGTACCCTGTAAACGCACAGCCATCATTCAGGAAAGCCATATTATGATCGGCCACATACTATGTGCCCTGATAGAAGCAGATTAACTAAAAGCAGATAAACTATGTTATTTGATCAACTAGACTTTCGCGGCACTAAAATACTGGTTATTGGCGATTTAATGCTCGATCAATACTGGTTTGGTGACACCTCACGCATATCGCCTGAAGCTCCGGTACCCGTAGTAAAAATTACCGGTTCAGAAACCCGGTTTGGTGGCGCAGCCAATGCCGCACTCAATGTACACTCTTTAGGAGCTGATGTATCTGTAGCAGGCATAATAGGTAACGATGATAATGGCAAAGCCTTAAAATCCCTGTTAGCCGAAAAGGACATGCATGACTTCACTATCGCTTCTGATGAATGCCAGACCATCAGCAAGCTGCGAATGATAAGCCGCAATCAGCAGGTAGTACGTGCTGATTTTGAAGAAGAGTTTTCCCCATCTGCTATTACTGAAATCACAGAACAATGCACACAATCTTTATCCGGCTATGACGTTATATTATTGTCAGACTATAACAAGGGCACTCTGGATAACTGTTCTGACATTATTGCAGCTGCCAACAAGAAGAATATCAAGGTAATTATTGACCCAAAGGGAACCGATTTCAAAAAATATCAAGGCGCATTTCTTCTTACGCCAAACATGTCAGAATTTGAAGCCGTGGTTGGCAAATGCCAATCTGAACAAGATATGTTTACTAAGGTTGCTCAACTAATAAAAGATATCAAACTTGAAGCCCTGCTACTCACCCGCAGCGAAAAAGGTATGACACTCTTTCTGGCAGATGGCACTCATCATCACTTTAATGCCAAGGCACACGAAGTCTATGATGTAACAGGTGCCGGTGATACAGTAATAGCAACATTGGCAACGGCTATTGCCAAAGGTATTCCTCTTGAAGATGCCGCTATGCTATCAAATACAGCAGCCGGTATTGTTGTTGGTCATATGGGAGCAGCAACAATAACACCACTTGAACTAAAACTGGCTCTCGAAAATGCAGGCTCACGCCCCACCGGCATTACAACTCCTGAGCAACTCAAGTCACTGGTTGCTTTTGAAAAAAGCCTGGGTAAAAAGATTGTATTTACCAACGGCTGTTTCGACATACTCCACTCTGGTCATGCACAATATCTGTTAGAAGCAGGTGCCCTGGGTGACCGGTTGATTGTTGCCTTAAACAGTGATGCCTCAGTAAAACGCCTTAAAGGTGAAGAACGCCCTATTAACACGGTTGAAGATCGCATGGCTGTTATCTCAAGCCTTAAATCCGTTGACTGGGTGGTTTGTTTTGAATCAGACACACCTGAAGAACTACTCCGTGACATTCAACCGGATATTGTTGTTAAAGGGGGCGACTACACGGTTGATGAAGTAGTAGGCGCAGATATTGTTAAAGCATATGGTGGTGAAATTAAAGTTTTATCACTGCAGCAAGGCGTTTCAACCACAAATATTATTGATAGCATTAAGAGCCAATAGGGTTTTTATAGGCACAAAATGTTTGTATGGATATCATCCATCAGCTTCACCCGGGATGACGAAACTGGAAAAGTAATACTACCCTACTGTTTTAAATAATTTCTAATACATAAATATAAACCAATATAGCAATAACAAGAGGTAACTATGAAACTGGAATCAATCGCGCTACATCACGCCTACGAGTCTGAAGCAACTACCAAATCAGCGGCAGTTCCTATCTACCAGACAACATCCTACACGTTTGATGACACCCAGCATGGTGCTGACCTTTTTGACCTGAAGGTAGCTGGTAATATTTATACCCGTATCATGAACCCAACCACGGCAGTACTTGAACAGCGCATCGCAGAAATGGAAGGCGGCATTGGTGCACTGGCAGTTGCTTCAGGAATGGCTGCTATTACCTATGCGATTCAATGCATAGCAAAAACCGGCGATAACATTATTAGCACCAGCCAATTATATGGCGGCACATATAATCTGTTTGCCCATACTTTTCCCAATCAAGGTATAGAAGCGCGCATGGTGTCTCATGACGATTATGCTGGTTTTGAAGCTCAAATTGATGATAAAACCCGCGCGATATTTTGTGAGTCAATCGGCAACCCGGCAGGCAATGTTGTCGATATCGAAAAGCTGGCTGAAATAGCCCACAAACATGGAGTTCCTCTTATCGTTGATAACACTGTTGCTACTCCTGTTCTCTGCCAACCATTCAAGCTGGGTGCTGACATTGTTATTCATTCACTCACAAAATACATTGGCGGTCACGGAACATCTATCGGCGGCATCATTGTAGATTCCGGCAAGTTTGACTGGGCAGGCAACAAAGAACGCTTCCCGATGCTAAATGAACCTGACCCTTCTTATCACGGTGTTGTTTACACCGAAGCTTTAGGGCCTGCAGCCTATATTGGTCGCTGTCGTGTTGTACCACTACGTAACACAGGTGCTGCCATATCACCCATGAATGCCTTCCAGATTTTACAAGGCCTTGAGACACTCTGTTTACGCATGGAACGCCACTGCGAGAACGCACTAAAGGTTGCTGCCTTTCTGAAAGACCATCCAAAGGTAGAATGGGTGAGTTATGCAGCACTATCTGATAGCCCTTACTATGCAACTTGTCAGAAAATAACCAAAGGACATGCATCCGGCATTCTCAGTTTTGGTATAAAAGGCGGCAAGGAAGCAGGCGGTCGTTTTATTGATGCACTGCAAATGATCTTGCGACTGGTAAATATCGGTGATGCCAAATCCCTGGCTTGCCACCCGGCCTCCACGACTCACCGACAACTCAGCCCGGAAGAAATGAAAACTGCCGGCGTTAGTGAAGATCTGGTTAGAATATCAGTAGGTATAGAACATATTGACGACATAATCGCCGATATCAGTCAGGCACTTGATGCAGTATAAATTTGCAACAACCTTCCCTCTGGTTGATAAGATACTATCAACCAGAGGGCTAGATGTATCATGAAAAAATCAATCATAATAATTCTTCCACTGCTGATAATTGTTAGTCTATGGGGATGTTACGACACAGCAGTTGCGCACTTTTCATTTAAGCCTGAAAAAATCACCCACTCACCCAGAACCTACGAAAAAAATGTATCTGATGTTTTTATAGAAACCTCAGATAATGTAAAAATTCACTCATTATATTTTGCAGATACCAATAGTAAAAAAGCCGTACTGTACTTTCATGGCAATGCCGGCAACATCTACAACCGTTACGACAATGCATCAGACCTCAATAAAAGAGGTGTTAATGTATTACTGGTAGAATACCGTGGTTATGGCAGAAGCGAAGGAGAACCAACCGAACCCGGCCTTTACCGGGATGCAGAAGCTGCCTATAACCATCTACTGAAAAAAGGCTTCAAGCCCGCTGATATTTATATTCTGGGTCGTTCGATTGGCTCAACCGTAACCATGGAAATCGCACAAAACAAACTGCTTGGCGGCATTATTCTTATCTCACCATTATCAACCGGTCAGGAGATGGCCAGACTTATGGGCTTCGGCTGGTTTTCATGGATTGCCTCACCTATTTACAATAATGTCGCCAAAGCCAAAAACATCAAATCACCGGTACTTCTTATCCATGGCGACAATGATACAATCACACCACTCAGGTTCGGAAAAAACTTATATGAAGCACTGCCTGAAAAAGACACAAAATTTATTGTCGTTAAAGGTGCTGATCATAATGGAATGATTGAGTTTGTCGGGCCAGAATTCTGGACCTGGGTGTACGACTTCATTAACCTCAACCCAGCCCGTTAAGTTCCTGAACATTCTATATACTATGTGCGACAGTACTCTGATAATCAGCGACAACGATTGCTAACAGCAGTCAATGCTGAGTAGTGTATACTCAGCTTTTTATATGCAGGCATTTTTATTCATGGAATGTCTAAACCCGCAGGTTGATAATAAGTATGAGCTCTGACAACAACGACAATAACTCCGTGAACTACCGTATGTCTTACCGTGATGTAGCCATGCATAAAGTCATGCTACAAGATGTAATTCGCACTGATGCTTATGAAAAATCTATTGGTGAAGTCGTGAAACCGGAACATACCGTATTAGACTTTGGTTGTGGTACGGGCATATTGTCAATGTTCGCTGCACGCTCAGGTGCCAGTGAGGTTATAGCCGTTGATCGTTCGTCTTTTATACAAACAGCAAAGAAAATAGCCGAGAAAAACGGTTTTGATAATATCGTTTTTTATCATGATGATCATGAAACATTACAGCTGGACAAAAAAGTGGATGTGATTGTTTCAGAGTGGATGGGGCACTGTTTGTTTTATGAGGCCATGCTGGAGCCTTTGTTATCCCTACGGGATAAATACCTCACTGATGGAGGCATCATGATACCCGCCCAGGTTAGCCTGCATATGGGCCTGGTTTGCGATAAAGAAGTGCAAGAAGACTTATGCTTCTTGCAAGAACGCCCCTATGATATTGATTTTTCACCTATCGCCCATGTGCCTTTACAGCAAACAGATTTACTTATCCTTTACCCTGAGCAAATATTAAAAAATACTGCAGACCTAGGCTCACTGGATATGCATGTTATCAAAAAGTCCGACAAACCAAGAGTATTTAGTGGCTGCGTTAAACCTGACAAAAAAACAAAAATTTATGCCCTGTGTGGCTGGTTTAGCACAACATTAAGTGAGGGGGTTCAGTTTGGTACAGGGCCGAATGATCCACCTACCCATTGGGATCAAATTTTATTCCCTTTACCACAACCCATGAATGTTGACCCTGATCGTGAATTAACCATAACGCTATCGCCGTTAACTGAGCAGGTGGGTAAAGAGCAGTGTTGGTCATGGTCTATTAGTGATGGTGAAAATACTATTACAGTGAATGAACAAGAACAGCAGCAACGCGCACAAATTGACGTGCCCCAAGGAAAGATCTAAACGCGGGCAGTCATTGTAATAGAAACATTTTCCCTTCTCTTCTCGTCTTTGACTTCCACACTGCTCCACACCTGTTTCCATAGGCTTACGAGGGAGCGATGAGAGGAGCACCGGTGACGCAGATAAAATTTAACAATAACGTTACCCCTGCCCCAAAATAAAATAATACCTGTAATTAACGCTCTACTTTTGTGCACAATCTCTATTCAGCATCATTAAAACAATCCAAAATGCAGAAATCTACCTGTTGGCACACCTTATGCAATAACATCAAGTGTAGGTATTTTGTCAAAAATAATGGAGGTGACCTATGGATTTACAGTGTTATTCAGAATCAATTTTTAGTATCAGTTCTTGCAGCCCATCGGCTTTTAAAGAGGGGAAGGCATTTGGAACCTGTTTACAATTCCAACAAAGTATTGAGGGGCAACACCGTTCAACGCAGCAGGCTAACAAAATGTGGCGCAAAAAAACCACGAAAAACTGATTACAAAAAACAAAAAAGGCGGCTATAAAAATAGCCGCCTTGATTTTTACAACTTTAAAAAGATACTACATTGCTTCAGCAAGTATCTTCATATTTGTTCGGGTTGCTTCAGTACCAAATGGGCTAACCCCTATCATAATTGTAGACACTTTAGACTTTTTCCAATCCTGAAGTTTTTCTTTGATACGATCAGCCGGACCACACAAAGCAATCTCATCAGCCATATAGTCTGGCACTACCATTGCGGCTTCATCCTGACCTTTTTCATAGAAGGTATCCTGAATCATTTGCACTTCATCAGCCCACCCCATACGACACATCAGGTCTTTGTGGAAGTTTTTGCCTTTCGCTCCCATGCCACCAATATACAGAGCCAACATATATTTTACCGGTAACAGGGCGTTAGAAAGATTGTCATCAACATTCATATTTACCATGGCACAGATATCAAAGTTATCAGGG
>CBDUPD010000055.1:0-9670 GCA_965368985.1 uncultured Spongiibacteraceae bacterium
ACACAGTGCCAGCAAGGTTCTCCATGAACTTGATTTTATTCGATCGGCTGAGAGGGGAGCGCTGGCAGGATTGTTTATCAGCTTGTTTGTAATGACAAATCTTCTATTTCTAACTGATCTTGAGCTTAGCCTGGTGTTAGTTGGTCCGTTAATCAAGATGCGGTATGTATCAATAATCCTGTTTCTGGCCGTCTGCTTGTCAGTAGGTGTTATTGGCGCTTTTATTGGTGGTTTATTGGGTACTCTGTTTGAAAATGCCAGAATGGCGCGCTTTCATGATGATCTTGCGGCTGGTAAATATTTGTTGATGATTGATGTTAAAACAATGGATGTGGAATTTATAAAGGCTCTGATGGAACGATATGTTGAGGCAGTTGAAGTTGGGGATGATAGTACGGTTGTTGATCCCTTTGAAATGCCAGCTTGAATACCAAGTCGTCATCCCTCGGCTACGCTCGGGATGATCAGGTATTGCTAGGGATGATCAGGTATTGTTCGGGATAAATTTTTGGCAGTTGCTGAATTCCCCCTGAGGGTTCAGCAACTGTGGTTTGAATATTGCCCTAAATTAAACTGGCAAATTGCTGTTCAGGTTCTTTTTGTATTTTTTTGCCGTTCAGGTATAAGGAGATTATTTTAAACGGCCCGTTTTTATTGGCTTTTTTTGCTATATGAGTCGGGCTGATGGTATGTCTGCCCAAGGTTTTTTCTGTTGGCCATTGCATATTGGAGTAGGCAACATACACTAATTCAGAGCATACGATTTTATCATTGGTTTCAATATTAAAATTAAAATCGTAAGATTTACCCACTTGTCTTAACGCTAGAATAATAATATTGATGCGGTCTTTTGTGCTTAATTCTTTTTGGCGTAATACGGCAACATCATCAACGTTCAAGAAGTGCTCCAGGCTATTAATCTGTACGCCATTTCTTAATGCTTCAACGACACCCAGTCCTGCCTTGATGTCGGGGTGAAAATTCTTGACGACAGGGTGATCCCAGATTCCCAGTTCTTTAAGTTCTTTTTCACCGCCTAGCCAGATAGCGACATGACCCCAATAACCTGGAATAAGTTTATCAGTTAAGCGGAATGGTGTTTTTTCTAACAGAATATCGCCCGCTTGAAGTTTCGGTTTTATATCATTGCTGACATTGTCATCTTTATATAAATAACCTTTTCTTGACTGGATAAGACCTACCGAGTTACCAAAGGCGAGGCTGAAAAGGTTAATGCCTTCGTCAGCTGTTTTTTGAAGTGTGTCGTGGGTAAGGCCACCAAAAAACTGGTTGTAACGATTAATCACATAGAGGGGTGAGAATTTTAGCGTCGTGTTGTATGAAGGGCTTTGTGTAATCAATTGATGTAAATAAGCATTATCTTGTTTGAATATGTCTGATTGCTCATCCCATTGTTCTTTAAAATAGGCGATAGCTGTTCTCATTCTGGCTCTGTTCTGTATAGAGTTATATTGCAGAGTGATTTCAGTCAGTTTGTCACGTGAAATATCAAAGCCTTTATGCTGTTCATTCAGGTAACGACGGAGTTTGGTATTTTCTTCGAAAATGGATATGGAAAGTAAATAGTTATCATATAGAACCAGTGCTGATGAAAGTGAGAGCATAACACCTTGCAGTTTGGTTTCAGGTTGTGTTTTTTTATCCAGCTCTAGCCAGCATTCATAACTGTAAGCGACAGCATATAGTTGTTCCCGTAGTTGAAGATGTGCAGCCATACCCTGGTTTAGTTCATCGAGATCAGCACCTGATAAGGGTTGTCTCTTTCTGAGTTGTTGGTCAATTCGCTGATAAACATCTATCGTTGCTTGTCTATAGGTCAAGGCTTGCTCAACCAATGACTGATAGGCTTCAAGGTCTGTTTTAATCGTTTGATTAATGTCTTTATGGCTTGCAGAAAGCGCTTTGTATCTGGATAGTTCGCATCGTTCAAGTGTTGATGTCTGCTTGTTATTATTAGAGAAAATACCGGCTTGGGAATAATTGGAGATACCAAATAAACAAATTAGCATTGTAGTAAAAAGTCTGGCCTTCATGGTTATTCGGTATCCTTATTATATTTTTATTCAGATAATAATGTTCATATTATAAACAGTCAAATGACTTGTTTATATTGAGCGTAACAGAAGTTTATGTTGATTCTCGCTTTTCATAAGATATTAGTAACAGAGTTATTCCCAATGCAATAAGAACATGTTTAATGCTGTGGCCACTGATAAAACCTGAAATGACATAAATATTCTCATCTTGCATTTCACATATCTTGGCTATGATGTAGATGGTGAATACCAGCCAATAACTATTGGTTTTAGTATGTTGCGACTTGAAACACAATAAAATGACTGGTGCTATTAATAATGGAAAGAATTGAACTATGATATAGAAGCGTAAATCACCTCTACCCAGAGTTTCTGTGTAATACCAGTAAGCCACTGATGAAATGCCAGCCAGTACTGCCGGGAACAGCATAATTCTTGAGGCTTTAATTGAGATAAATTCACCAATGATAATCATAAAAAGAGCCATATAAGCGATAGCCATAGGCAAACGATCCCATAGGAGTGTCTCGTTGGTTGGCCAAAAGTGATAATAGCCTGATCCCAGTCCTACAAGACAGGTGGCGAAAAACAAAAGTGCATAAGCTGTTTTTATTTCGGGGTTAATGTTTAAGGTAGTTTGATAAGACAGTTTATAGATGCCCAGAATGCCTACTATGAGAAAAGGAATGTTTGAAACGACATTCCAGAAGTTTGGAATACACAATACCGTTCTTGCATCTTTAAAATGGTGATAGTTTTGATCCTGGGAAATCGGATTAAAAGTGATTAATGCAAAAACAACAAGCAGCACTGAAAGTAAAATCAGAGAGTAACCCAGGCATTCATTTTTGGTCGTTGTTATCATTTAATTACCCTGTCTATAAAGGGTTTCTTGTATTATGAACAGGGGGTATTGTCAGGGTGGCAGGGTCAGAAAATAGTTCCAGTATACCGTCTTCCATGTTGGCCAATAGCGGCTTGAATCTTTCGTTATACTTTGTCTCTTGAGTGATATTGCGAATATATATTTTCAGTATTTGGTCGGGATAACGTTGTTTTATTCCTATGTAAACTTCAGGATCTTGTTCGCCGCTATCGCCAATTAAAACAAATTTTCTGTTTGGGTAGGCTTGCAAAATAGGCTCGATTTGAAGTGGTTTGGTATCAGTTCCTTTTTTAAATAAATTGACCAGTGTTGAATCTCTGAAGCGTACTGCTTTTAAGTTAAAAGTGGATGTTGGAAAACCTGCTTTTTCAGTAAAAGATAGTAAGGGTGAATAAAGTTGCCAGGGGCTTGAAGAGACAAAGTGAATGGCAATATCATGTTTTGCCCATTGGCTATATTTTTGTGCCATTCCAGGTACGCTGGCAAAGGGTTTTAAAAAAGTGTTTTCCAATAGTTGTTTATGCTCGGTTACGCCAGAGATTTTAATGGTGTCATCAATATCACTGATGACAGAAATCCCCGTTTTTTCCAATAATATAATTTCACCGATAAAGTGGCGGCTCTCTTTGGGATTAGTTACTGCAGAATAACTGAGTATATTGTTAACAGAGTGTTTTTCAACGGTCGCAGCAGGTAGTTGTATTTCAGCTGAAAAGTGACCATTTTCTTTAGATAAGGGTAAAAGGTATTGTTCACCAGCAATAGTAATCACGATAAGTTTGTTTCGCTCATTATCGGCTATAAGAAGATTAAGTCGTTGATCGAAAATTTGTTGATTATCAGGGGTAGTAGTTAATTCGTATTTTTCTTTAAGTATCCTGGCAAAAGCTGATTTTCGAAAGCGGCTTTGTTGAGGTTCATAAATCCAGCCTTTTATGGGTATGCTCCATGTATTGTTTGTATCATCAAAAACTGCTGAAGTTCTAAAAAATACCATATGTTCGTCAGTCTTGATGGATGAGTGCCGAATATGCTTTGAAGTTTGTTGCAGGGTGATTAGTATAGCCTCATCGTTAGATGTGTCTGCCATTGCGGGAGAAGACAGCAAAGATATAATAATCATTAGCCCAAATAACATAATCATCTCTTGTATCATTATTATTACCTGTTTCTTTTATGTCTTTGCTTTGATTGCCAGAAAAGAAACCTTCGTTTAACGCTGGAAAGCCATTAGCTCTTCCATATTATTTGCTAACAGTTGATCAAGTTTATCCTGAATAACCTCGTTTCCATTTTGTGGATAATTTTGCAGCTTTTCTGTATAGCTTGGCAGAGTCTGCAAAAAGGTATTGACTGTACTACAATCAGGTTTATCACAGTAGCAACCAAGCCCCTGGCGTTCAAGCATTAATGCATTGAGATGTTGTTCAAACTGACCTTGCATAGGGAATGCCAGATAGGGTTTGCCCAAATGCAATGACTCAGTCATTAGAGTAAAACCTGCAGTAGCAATCACTGCCTTTGTTGAAGATAAATCTTTGGCAAAACCATCTGAAGAGAAAGTTTTAAACTGACAATTTCCAGAAGATTGGTTTTTGTTGTATCCGTATACAATGAATTTTTCATTAGTAAATTGAGATAGTACATCAAGCAGAGAATCAAAGCCCTTTGTAACATACACAAGAATGTGATTTTCTTGTGTGGGTGTTAAATCAAGAATGGATTCACGCAGAATAGGTGGGAACACAAAAGTGCGGTCATTGGTAACTTCGCCAAAATGAAATGAGGTTACCAATGACACCCATGGGTGAGGCACAATGCCCCGTATAACTGCCTTGGTTATAAAGGCATCTTTATTTAATTTTTTTGGATGGTTGATATTCATATAGCGCATGCGATGTTGATTATCCAATGTTATTAATGGTAAGTGATAGTGATTGGACAGATAGGCCGTATAAGGTTCAAAGTCGGTAATGACACAATCTGGTTCAAAGTCCTTAAATAGCTTACGTAAAGTTTTCAGCGAGCTGGTTGCCTGTGGTAGTTTTGCCAGGTTGCCTGTTACAGTTTTACAAAGGGAAACCTGATTGTTTTCACTGACTATTGATAAGCCGGTAACTTCGATAACATCAAAATCATCTTTTAAATTTTCATAACCACGGTCGTAGCTAACAATCTTTACTTCGTGCCCTCTGGAGATTAAATGTGAAGCGATAACTCTTGCTCGTGATGAATGACCTGAACCTTCTCCAGATACGCCATAGATTATTTTTGACATAATTTTTAACTCCCTGATTAACTAACGATAATTAGATGATAGCGAGAGACAGCTTATTGGCGAGGCATACTTAACAAGTCGTATTATGTGATACTTCAGGTGTAGCTATATGGACCTTTACCATAGATGTGAGAGTTAGCTATAGTCGTCTGGTTAACAGTTCCTGACCAGAGGGGTGAATAAACCATACTTCCATCCGCGTATACTAATAATGGTTGTTACTCCCTGACGTTCTTCAAACGGTAGATTGGCATCTTCCTGGTTAAGTTCCTCAAACTCTTTTGCCAGTCGTTTCATTTTGCGTTGAAACTCGGCATTGGATTTCTTTGAGAGCATGCCATTTAGAACAATCAGGTTTTCATTCTCTTGTTTGAAGCGAACGTTAAAATACTCTTTGGCTATGTTGTTTTGAAAGAAATCCTGAATGGGGCCGTTTTCCAGCCAGCTGAAATTGGGTGCTACCAGTAGTTTTATTTTGTTTTTTGGCAGTAATTCGATGATTTTCAAGCGGTCGAGAAAGGCCAGTTTTCGAATACACTCGGTTTCTTCAATGGAGTAAAAGTGAATGATCTGTTCAAGAGACCAGCGGTTAAGTACGCAGACAGTTACCAGTAATAGAATAAGGTCTTTGGCAATCTCTTTCTCTTGTTGTGTTGTCAGTTGCTGAATTTGCCCTGAGGGCTCATCAATGGTCTTAATCAGATCAGATATTTCTATTCCCAGCATCTGGCACACTTGATCAAGACGCGTTAAAGAGAAGCTTTGTTCAGCAAACAGGCGCTTCACGCTGGCTTCTGTTAAATCCAGTGCTTCTGCGACATCGACGTAAGTTTTTCCATGTGCTTTCAGGCTGCGTTTTAGGGCCTGAATAATCGCCTTGGTTTGTGCCATTGTTATATCCTTGAAGCAAAGTATTAAATAATAATACTTTACATTGGCTATTGTGCAACATTAATTGATTAAGTTGCTAAATAGACGTCCTGCTGCCACTATTATCGAAACAGAATAATTGTAGAAATGGATTGGAGAAAAAGATGAAACACCTGTTTAAATATAAAGGTTTTTTACCGTATATACTTATCGTATTTCTCAATGCCTTTATGGATCTGGGCCACAAGATTATTATTCAAAATACCGTTTTTAAAACCTGGGATGGTCAAGAGCAAATTATTCTTACCTCTATTGTCAATGGCTTGATTCTTTTACCGTTTATCTTCCTGTTTTCTCCCGCAGGTTTTTTATCTGATCGCTTCCCCAAGCAACGCGTGATGCGATACAGCGCATTGGTTGCAGTAGCTGCTACTGGTTTAATAACGATTTGTTATTCTATGGGTTGGTTTTGGACTGCGTTTGCCTTGACGTTATTGTTAGCTATACAGAGTGCAATTTATTCTCCGGCTAAATATGGTTACATTCGTGAGCTGGTTGGTGACGAAAATCTGGCTCAGGCCAATGCAACTGTTCAGACAACTACCATTGTTTCTATTCTCGGGGGTACATTTGTATTCTCTGCCCTGTTTGAGTCACAGCTTCCAGCAGAAGGGCTATCTCCTTCTGAAATCATATCTTATATGACGGTGCTCGGTTTTGGCTTGATGGCATTGGCATTGATTGAGTGGTTGATAAGTTATTTGCTGCCACAAAAATATACTGGTGATTTAAATCAGACATTTGAGGCTAAACGTTTTATGAAAGGTGATTACCTTCATAGAAACGTTAAGGCAATCAAGAGCAGTAAGCCTATCTGGTTATCTATCGTCGGTCTTTCAGTTTTCTGGGCAATTTCCCAGGTTATTCTTGCTGCTTTTCCGGCGTATGCCAAAGAAGTTTTTAATGAAACTAATACTGTGATGATACAGGGTTTATTGGCTTGTACAGGTATCGGTATTATGTTGGGTTCTATAATTGCCGGTAAAATGTCACGCGCCTACATTGAGTTGGGTTTAATACCTGTAGGTGCATTAGGTGTGACGCTGGGTCTGGTATTAATTCCTGTGATTGAGAGTTTTACCTTATTGGGTTTGTTGTTTCTTGCTATTGGCGCTGCAGGTGGTTTATTTATTGTTCCGTTAAATTCCCTTATTCAATACAGCGCTAAAGAAGAACAGTTAGGTGTTGTGTTGGCTGGTAATAACTGGTTGCAAAATATTACCATGCTGTCGTTTTTAGTATTAACCTCAGTATTTGCTATTGTTGGCCTGAGTAGTGTGGGGTTATTTTATTTGTTGGCATTAACTGCGCTGTTTGGCTCGCTATACACGATCAAACAATTGCCGCATTCGCTGGCTCGTATTTTGGCAAGTATGGTACTTAAGCGCAGATACCGTATTGATGTGACAGGTTTTGAAAACCTGCCGAAAGAAGGAGGGGTTTTATTATTGGGTAATCACATTAGCTGGATTGACTGGGCGATGGTGCAGGTTGCCTGTCCGCGGCCTGTTCGGTTTGTCATGTTGCGCAGTATTTATGAGCGCTGGTATTTGAAGCCTGTATTTAAATTTTTTGGTGCTGTGCCAATCAGCTCAGGTAATAGTAAGGCATCACTAGAGACAGTTAATGCCTGTCTTAAAAATGGTGAAGTAGTGTGTCTGTTTCCTGAGGGAGCAATAAGCCGTAATGGTCATCTTGGTATGTTTCATAGGGGTTATGAGCGAGCAGTTGAAGATGTTGATGGTGTAATTGTGCCATTTTACCTGCGTGGTTTATGGGGCAGTATGTTGTCTCGTTCAAAAAGTGAGAAGCTGAGAGATAATACGGGCAGGGGTATTAAGCGCGATATTATAGTTGCCTTTGGTGAACCACTGTCCATTACTACGACTGCTGATGTGCTTAAACAAAAAGTATTTGAACTATCCATTGATGCCTGGGATTGTCATACCCATCGTATAGATAATATTAGTTTGTCCTGGTTAAAAACGGCAAAGTCACAATTAGGCGAAGTCAGTGTTATTGATAGCAGTGGTAGTGAGCTGTCTAACGCAAAAATGATTGCAGCAACTTTAGCGTTTGCTCATGAAATAAAACGACGCAGCAAAGAACAGAATATAGGTTTGTTGCTGCCATCAAGCTCAGCAGGAATTATTGCCAATTTAGCTGTTATGTTAAATGGGCAGACCGCGGTCAATTTGAATTACACTTCAAGTGTTGAGGCAGTTAAAGCAGGCATTAAAAGTGCGGGAATTAAAACAGTTTATACCTCCAGTCACTTTACCAAAAAGTTACTACAGAAAAGCATTGATGTTGAATCCATGCTGGCGGATGTGCATGTTATCAACATGGAGGATGTAAAAGAAGGAATTTCAAAAGCCAGAATGCTGTCGGGTTTAATTGCTGCTTATGTGCTGTCAGCGCCATTGCTCTATCGTTTATATGGTAAATCGGTTGCTATTGAAAGTCCTGCTCAAATTTTGTTCTCAAGTGGTAGTGAAGGTGTACCCAAGGGTATTGTGTTGAGTCATCGTAATATTATGGGAAACATCAAACAGATAAGTGATGTGCTGAATACCCAAAAAGATGATGTAGTGATGGCATCTCTGCCACCTTTTCACTCTTTTGGTTTAACGGTAACCAGCTTATTGCCAATGGTAGAGGGCATTCCTGCTGTTTGTCATCCTGACCCGACAGATGCATTGAATGTTGCCAAGGCAGTTGCAAAATATCAGGCAACAATTATGTGTGGTACTGCAACGTTCTTGCGTCTTTATACCCGTAATCGCAAAGTGAATCCCTTAATGTTTGAATCACTGCGAGTTGTGGTGGCAGGTGCTGAAAAACTGTCTCAAGATGTACGGGAAGGGTTTGAGTTGAAGTTCAAGAAAGATATCTATGAGGGTTATGGTGCTACCGAAACCACGCCAGTTGCCAGCGTGAATATTCCTGACAGAATGGATACCAGTAACTGGAAGCCGCAGATTGGTCAGAAACAGGGCACAGTTGGACTGCCTCTGCCGGGAAGCTGTTTTCGTATTGTTGACCCTGAAACACTTAACAGCTTGCCAATAGGGGAAGACGGTCTGATTCTTATTTCAGGTGGGCAAGTCATGCTGGGTTATTTGAATGATGAAGAAAAAACAGCTGAGGTAATTATCGAACTGGATGGACGCCGTTGGTATAAAACAGGTGATAAGGGGCATGTTGATGCAGATGGTTTTTTAACAATCGTTGACAGATATTCCCGTTTTGCCAAAATTGGTGGTGAAATGATTAGCCTTACTGCTGTAGAAGATGCCTTAAGAAATATTCTTGAAGATAAAGAAGTTGATCTGGTGGCAGTAAATCTTAAAGATGAAAAAAAGGGTGAAAAGATTATTGTTCTTGTTAACGAAGGAGCTGAGGCAGCATCTTTTCGTCAGGCAATGATTGCTGCAGAAGTTAACCCGCTGATGATACCGTCAGCATTTTATGTTGTTAAAGAAGTACCGAGGCTAGGGAGTGGAAAAACAGATTTTA
>CBDUPD010000056.1:0-9663 GCA_965368985.1 uncultured Spongiibacteraceae bacterium
TAAAAGACGCCTTGAAATGCGATACTGAAAATTGTTGCTGATTTAAAATCAACAGGTGTTGCAGAGAAGAAATCACCAAACAGACCGCTACTACCGTCAAACTTGTCAATATGCTGTACTTGAAATGTCAGTGCAGCATTTTGAGAGGTATTATATTTGACGCCCAAAGACTGCGAGCGTTGGGTTCTGTATACATTGATTGCATTCGGATTTTTCAGAAACAGGTCTTTCTTGTCAGATGATTCAGTAAAAGCATAGGTGTAATACAGTGACAGCACAGGTGTTGTGTAGTTTCCTATAGTGACATAATAGCCCTCTTCATCCGCTGCAATAGTAGACTGATCTTCAATGTTATAATTGGATGATTCAGCAATCAGCATCCAGCTTGCATTGTCCCAGCCTACACCAATGCTGGAGAGTGAGTAGTCACTCTCCAGCAATAATTCATTGTCTTCATCGGTGACATCGATATCCATTTCAACATACGATGTTCTTATCATGAAATCCCTGTAGCCTATTTCAAAGTCATATCCCAAAATATTATTTTGGTCTATGTCTGCGCCAATTTCTTCGGCATCAATACTGTTGTATCCCCAGTTTAGCTTTGTGAGTAAGGTCAGGTTGCCAAAATCCTGTTCATAGATAAAGTTTACACCTTGCATTTCTGTTAGAGGCAAAGGGCCGTAGACTTCTTCAGGGGGGCGCACTCCAGGTTGCAGATAGCCCACATTAAACTCTTCTGAGAAATTTAAAACACTCATACTGATTCTGCCAACTTTTACAGAAAAGTAATCATGAAGGTAATGATGAAAGTAAAACCATTCAACATTTAATTCGTAGGAATCATCTTCTGTTTCAGGTAATACAGCAAACTGTAATACCGAACGGGTATTGTCATGAATATTGGTTGTAAGACGGAGTCCTGCAGAGCTGAGGTTACTAACGGAAGGTTTATTATCTTGCCCATCCCAGTATTGAATATCATTGCCATCAATATCTTTGGTGCGTTTGCTGGTTTGGCTGGCAACCATATTGTAATAACCATTTACTTGCATTCTGTCGGTAAAGTTAAAAGTACTGTTTCTTGCATGAGAGGCTGCCTGATGCGATTTTAGTAGTGAAATTTCCTGTTCAATTCCATCTATTCGCTCATCAGTAGTGTTAGCAAAAAGGGATAATGACAGTGCGGCAAAAAATGTAGTTGCAGACCATTTGGCTATATTTTTGAATGCGTGAGTCATTGTCAATTAGTCCCTTCATCTTTTACGGTTAGTCGAAGTAAGACCTTGACTGTATCATCGACTTTTGATGCCTCAATGTAACCGATATTACCGGGGGTGCCGGCAATTATACTTTTCATCTGAATCTGGTTGGCAGTAGGCTTGGGAATTTCAGACCTGCCAGAAAACAGCTGTCTTGCCCTGTAATTGCTCATCTGTGCAGGATTTCTTCCGGTCAGCTCCTGATAAAAAGCGCTTTTGATGTAGTCAGATTTAGGCAGGTCATTGATCTGTACACTTTCACCGTTGGGTAATCTTTTAGCCTTCCCTAAAAATAGCAGTGCTGCCTGTTCTTTGGATAAAAGCTCAAGGGGTTGGGACGCGTGAGCAATAACAACCATCTCTGTTGCTGATACAGAAATTGAAGAGAGTAAAATGATAGTCAATGCGAATCTGGGAAATGGCATTATCACATCATGTCCTTTTTGAGTGCTAAGTTAAGAATAGGATAAGATGCCAGATGCGCAAGTTGTGTTTTTGTGTTGGTAATAATTGACGCACTTGAAAAGCTGTTATGCAAAAGGATGAGATGGTACCCCTTTGAGGTAGTTAGCGGGCAAGATTTCCTTTAGGCTCTTTTATCCCAGGCTAGTTTTTAAAGAGGATATAAACATAATACGCCCCTGGATATCCGGGTGCGCAATAGCTTGTCCAATCTTGTTGTTGGTAAAGTATCAATAATTTATAGCTATAATATGTAAACTATTCAGCTTATTATTGCCAGCAATATGGTTAAGTCACAGAAGTGCATATCAAAGTGCATACGACGTTATGTAACGCGCCATATAAGATAATCACTATATTTATAAAGGGCATATAATTTGAATGTTGTTAAACAATTTTCTTTGATTGGTGGGAATAACACGCTTGATGAAACGCTTTTTGCGCTTATTGCCCAAGATATTGAAAAGCAAGGATACAGTATCCGGCCAGGGGCATTGCCAGAGGGGTTGGCGAATTCTTTATTTATTCATCAGCAAACCATGGAGGTGGAGAAATTTAAAAATGCCGGTATAGGAAGAGGTAATGAATATCTAAAAAATGAATTTGTGAGAACGGATGAAATATGCTGGATTACTGGTGAGACAGAGGCGGGAGCGCAGTGGCTAGACTGGACTTCAAGTTTGCAAAGTTTTTTGAATCGTCGTTTATTCCTGGGGTTATTCTCTTTCGAAAGTCATTTTGCGCACTATGAACCTGGTGATTATTACAAGAGGCATTATGATGCTTTTCAGGGAGAGGCTAATCGTATTTTATCCGTGGTAGCGTATTTTAATACTGGCTGGACTGGTTCAGATGGCGGAGAATTGGTGCTATATATGGATGATTACGACAAAAGTGGAGTTAAAGTTGTTCCTCTTCTGGGTACATTGGTTACTTTTCTGAGTGAAGAGTTTCCTCATGAGGTTCTTCCGGCTAATCGGGATAGATACTCTATAGCAGGTTGGTTTCGTATTAATACATCGGTTACTGGCAAAGTAGACCCTCCATTATAGGTAAGGCATAAGCGCGGATACCAAACAAGTCAGTCAATGGTCTTGCCGGAGTGATCCATTACTGATCATGCGCATCAAGCAACATCAGCAGTGACTGGCTGGCGCTCACACAGGCAGAGGTGGATATAGAAATTGAAAACATCATTCGTGATAACTGCATTTGCTTTTCTTATTACAACTCAAGCATGGTCGGGTGATCTCAAGCCTTTCGTGAGTGATGGTTGTAGTGCTTTCCCGGATGGAACATTTGAGCAAAATGAGCTTTGGCTGGATTGCTGTAGGGCGCATGACTATAGCTACTGGAAAGGTGGTACATACCAGGAGAGAATAGATGCCGATCTGGTGTTAAAGGAGTGCGTATTTAATGTGGGTGAAGAGGAGATTGCTTTGCTCATGCTGGCAGGTGTTAGGGTGGGTGGCTCCCCGTTCTTTCCAACTACTTTTCGGTGGGGGTACGGTTGGTCGTATCCAAGGTTGTATGGTGAGCTTTCACCTGAAGAGCTAGAGCAGCTAGGGGAATTAAATAAATAATAGAAATAATAGGGCAGAGGGATTATTAAAATAATCAATCGGAGATATTATTACCCGTTACGTCATTTTATGCGAAAATAACCCCCCCATCACTTAATGTAATTGGATGATTTATGATAAGGACAATCACGCTCTTTCTTTTTTTAATGCTTTCCGTGAATTCAAGCTCTGATGAGGAATATACTCATCAGGGTGTTTTTATAGATGATATTCAAGGCGATTCCCAAATTATGGAGAAGGTATCGAAAGCCTTCAAAAAAAGAAATTGGGAAGTTCTCACAGAAAATAGTGAGCTGGTTATTGGCAAGTTGCACCATAGATATAAAGAGTCTTTACTAACTATAAAAGTAGAAGGTGATTCTTTAAATTATTATTGCGAATGCTATATTCTGGTTCGAGACATGAGGTCAACATCAAGCAAGATTATTCATGCCCGGAAAGAGTTTTTTCCTGAAAACTGGATAATCAACCTTAAAAATGATGTAAAAGACTTCATGAATAATCCGGTTTATCAGAAACAGGACATTGAACAACAATTAATAGGCCTGAATAAAAGATATCACAATAAATCTATTACGGTTGATGAATATCAGAAAAAACGTTCTGTATTATTAAAACAGTTAGAAGGTTTGAAATAAATGTTGTTAATAGTTTCCCTGTGATATTTTAAAGCCACTTTAAAATAATAAGATCAGAGATTACATTATTTATTGCGAGGATTTTCTACCTGTACATAACCACGTTATGAGATATGAGCATGAAGTTAAGGTTTTTAATTCTGATACCTATTGTGTTTATAAGCCAAATTGTATTGGCTGATATTACAATTGATAAACAGCATCAAAAATGTGCATTCAATTATGATTGTACTGTTGCTTATACAGATTGTAGTACTTGTGAATGTGGTACTCCTGTTACAAAAGTGTGGGGGAAATATTATAAAGACTTATACAAGGAGAATTGTTCCAGATATGAAGGAGCGGTTTGTGAGATGGCCTGCCCCCAAGTAAAAAATCAATGCATTGAGGGTTATTGTGCAATAGTTGAGGTTGATGGATTATAACAGGGCAGGGTATGAATCACATTTCAAACAGGGAATTATATAGTTCTTTTTAACGGTATACTTATGAGGAAAATAGCTATTTTTATATTATTATTTTTTTGCAGTAATATAAATGCAAGAGAATTGCCGAGTATGATAAGCATTGCTTATGCGCCTCATACAAGTATCTATAGCGATATTGATGAAGATGAAGTTTTGATTGATGAATACTCAAAATATAATGCAGAGTTTAGTGAAGGTCATTCATTAAGAATAAATCCAATAATGCCGATATATATACAGGCAAGTAGAATTACAACTGATGATTATCCCGAATCAGATGCAGATTATGTAGATTCGCTTACTACCGGGTTATTAGTGGGTGGATTACAAGATAAATATAGTAATTTTACAGGGTACTATTTTTTTGGTGTTGGAGCTGGATTAGCCGATTTCAGGTTTAAAAATACAGACTTAAATGAAAAAGAAGGCATTGCCGAGGTTTATGGTGAAACCGGTTATATGTTTTTTGAATTTCTGGTAGCTGGAGCTGGGCTAAAGGGCCAATATATTGGGTACCCGGGAGAAACAAAAGCAACCTCAATAAAATTTTATTTTTCTTTAGGAGTAATATTTTAGAACTAAAGAGTTATGGTTTATTTATTTGTTAGATGTTAACAGATAGACCTGCTCCCAAGCTTGTCAAATCCTCATTTGCCTCAAGTTAGCTGCAGTTTTCCGCGCGGTGCTTTCTGGCCATGAAAAAATATTCTCATTATTCAGAGGCTCCCTAATTACAAACAACCTTGCTGATTGCATCCATATTTTTACATATGAAGCCCTGAAACAGATTGGGAGTTAAGCCGGGATAATTATGGAACACCTATCCTGCAGGGATTAGTTGTTATACCCACCTTGCTAGCACTATAAGCCAATACTTAAAAGCACAATTTTTGGGTGTTAGCAGCGTTTAAATTTTCACGCAAACAAATATAGCATTCCCGGAAACCTTATCCCATGGGATGATTTTGTCGTAATCATGCTCGAAAATATGAACTTCAAAATAAGGCTGCAATATTTTTTGTAACTCATCGAAACCCAAAGCCACCATGGGATGTTCATCTTGCCATGATTGAGTTATGTCGAGTGTTGTTTTTTTTATGCTGAGTTTTAGTGATTGCTTTTCGCCATAGCCACAGTAGTTCCAACCTGAACTGAAAGCGAAATGGCTGCTGTCCTGTTCTGCCTCGTGACTTGCCAGCAAATTGTTATCAATTTTGTTTTTGTCGACAGCGTTAAAACAAAAAATCCCATCTTTATTTAAGGCGTTATGAGTACTGATAATACACTCTTTCAGTTTTTCAATACCATCATTGTAATGAATGGAATACAAAAAACAGGTGATTAAATCAATAGGTTTATCAACTTTGAAGTCACACATATTTTGTAATGTATATTCTGCATCAGGGCAACGAAGCCTGGCTATATCCAGCATTGGTTGATTGATGTCCAGGCCGCTACTGTTGTAGCCAAACTCGATAAAATGTTGAACGTGAGGTCCGGTTCCGCAAGCCAGGTCGAGATGAGTTTTACCTTTATTGCCGAATAGTTGATGAAGTCTACGAACACAGTGGCTTTGTGCCTGGTAGTTGATGCCGGCACACATCAAATCATAATAGCCAGATAGATCGGTATATAGGGCATTGGAGGACATAGTAATCTGGTGGTTTGAGTTGGAATTTTGGGGCGCATAGTATACCAATCAGTGGTATTTGCGAAGCAGATACCATATCTTCACCCTGGCAACTGGTTGTGGATGTTATCTGAATGCCATCAATGATTAGTGGTCAAATCAGTAGTTACCGGCTTTCATTGCCAGGCAGCTCATCAAGCCTTTTTACGCAATAGGATATAACTGGAGTCTCTTCTGCAAGCAGTGCACGAAAGCATACATGGCCGTGTGCAAAGCCAGAGGTATTTATCCAGTTTTTGGGTTTGTTGCCTGTTTTTTGCAGATCTGATTCCGCGCATAATATTATCTGAAAAGAGCCATCATCTTCGTACTCAACCTGTGTGCTATTTATAACGACTTTGTCATAGCGAAATTCAGGTGATTCCAGCCAGCGGTTAAATGTTTGAAGAGACCAGTAGCGGGCTTTTAATGGTTTGCCTTCGATAATAACGGCTTCGCCGGGATTTATCTCCCACCAAGAGCCACTGTATTCAATGTCAGGAGTGGGTATATTGCCGTCAACAACTTTTCTGTGAATGTTGGTCGAGAGGTGTCTCCATGTTCAACATGAAGATCAAAACCGATGGACAGTAGTCGTGTTAAATAACGGATACCTTCAGCACGCTCACGCGCATCAATGGCACCTGTTTCGCTCATGATTTTTTTACCGGCACCTTTGAGAGTATCCAGAAAATCTTCCCATGCTTGTTCGCTGATTGATAGCTCGTTGTTGCTCATATCTCATCCTTATTTTTGTTTCAAGCTATTATCGGGCTCAAGTACGATCTGGATAATATGGTTGAGTGTTTTTGTAGGTCGTTAGTCCGAGAAATACAGGCAAGGCATCAGTAAGTAATTACCAACTGCCTTTGCGGGCGCCTTTAAGAAGTTTCGATAGGCCATAAACCTGATCGAGCAACCAGTCACGTTTAGCAGGCGATAGAAGTGCCAAGATCACTGACATAATTTTTGATGATAGTGGTAAATAGTAATATTCCTTGGGTTTGTTGGCAGTGGCGGCATGTAATACTGCATTGGCTACCTCTTGAGGTGTGGTTGGTTTACCATTGAGTTGTTCGGTGGCAAATGCGTCGAGACCGGTCATCAATCTTTGATAGGGGTTGCTCGGATCATTTCTTAATACTTCGCCACTTGCACGGGATTTATCAAAAGTAGGTGTATCAACAATGCCGGGTAGAATCAGGCTCAGGTTTATATTCCATGGCATCAATTCAAGGCGAAGACAGTTAGTCATGGCTTCTATCGCCCCTTTGGTGGCAGCATAAGGGCAGGCAAGAGGCGATGAGATATGGCTGGTGATAGAACCCATTTGTATAATTCGGCCAGCACCTTGCTCGCGCATAATAGGTATTACTTCAGATGTTAGTTGCATTAACGGGAACAGGTTTACCTCAAATACATCTTTTATTTCAGTGCGGGAAAGCTGCTCAAGAGCTGCTGCCGGGCTGTAGCCGGCATTGTTAATCAAAACATCAATGCGACCGTAGTGTTCCATAGTCTTTTCTATTAATGCATGTGTCTGTTGTTCGTCGCTGACATCAGTCGCAATAACCAAAGCGTCACCGCCTTTGGCAGTAATTCGGTCTTTGATATCATTCATGGCGTCTTCACTTCTAGCTGCCAAGACTACGGAGAAATTGTTAGATGCCAGTGTTTCAGCACAGGCTTCACCTATGCCAGATGATGCGCCAGTGATGATAGCAACAGGTTTTGATGTGTTAGTGCTCATAATATGGGAATCTTCTTGTGTGATAGTTTAAGAATTTAGCATTTTTTCTGCTTTTTCTATTCTGTAGCTTACTTCTGCGGTCTCTTCGGCAATCAGTGCACGGAAACAGACCTGACCATGGGTAAATCCATCAGTGCTAATCCAGTTTTTGAAGCCTTTGTCTTCAGGTGCCAGTACAACAATAAAAGAACCATCGTCTTCATAGCTTACTTCTGTGCTGTTGATGTCCACCTTGCTATAACGATAATCAGGTGATTCAAGCCAGCGATTAAAAATCTGTATTGACCAGTAACGCGATTTAACAGGCTTTCCCTCAATAACGACGACTTCATCTGGCTTTAATTCCCACCATGCGCCACTGTATTGGATGTCGGGAGTTGGCATGTGGCCAGCAATGGCTTTAGGGTCAATTTTTGCTGCTAACTCTTCTGCTGAAGGTCGTTCATCTTTTACCATTTCACCACCGGCAATTTCAATGGTTTCATGCACTTCGCCTTCGCCGAGTTGTTCAGAACTGATTGAATTCAAGGCAGCAAATATGCTGAGTGCTGCGCTCATTTCAGAAGTCTCTTTTACAAAGTCGCCAATCTTGTTGAGCTGTTGCATTAACATCTCTTCGCTATAGGCTGCAGGTGGTTCAATCGGGGTTAACGCTTCAATTTGATAGGTGCCCCGTTGAGTACGGTCACCAGTGAAATATTGGCGCACCAGCATATGGGTAGCGTCTTTGTCTAACTGTTGCCAGTTTGTTGCATTGCGGGTGTTTTCAGCGCTAAGGAAAAGTTCAAAGTTGCCATCATCGTCAAAGCTGATTTCGGCATCAGAAATGTTGGCGCCAATTGTCGGGTTACCTTCTTCATTTTTGCCATAAATACAGAAAGCCAGGTATGTGCTGACGCCGCGGTTACCCCATATGCGATACTCGCGATCGCCATCAAGAGATACATAATCATATTCGGTATCTGGGTTGTCGCCAATAAATTTACGAGTATCGGTAATAATGCGGCTAAAAGTCGGACGTGCAGCATCGGCATGTTCGAGATGCATTTCAAGGCCGATAGATATCAGGCGGGTTAAATAACGAAAACCCTCAGCACGTTCGCGGGCATCAACTGCTCCCAGTTCGTTTAGAATGTTTGTTCCTGCTTCATCAAGCTTGGTGATAAATTGTTTCCAGGCTTTGGCGCTCAGGCTGTTTGCATTTTCTTTATTAATCTCAGTCATAATTTATCCCTTATAGTGAGCTTTTTTGAATGCCAAAATAGTCACAATAGTTTTTAAAGGCTTTAGTAAGGTGATCGTCAGTCATGCCGTACATCTCGGCAGTGTAATGATGCTTGCCATGTTTCTCGCGCGTATTATCAGCAAGAAATGCCTGCATGGCGGCTTTGGCTTCAGGTGTAAAGTCCATATTGAAATGTTGGTAGATTTTCTCGATTGAACCAAAAGGATCATTCATTAAATCTGTAAAGTGCATATCATAAAACTGGTGGGCATGTTGTGGTAGTGATTCCCTGGCTTTTATGCCCATATCAAGCTGTTGAGACCAGTAATCAATCATCTGGTTGCCCAGATCTACCATGTCGGTACACAGGTCACGCAAGGCATAATAAAGGCTGGCAGTTGATGGTAGTACATTAGTGGGGTCTCGATGGGTTTGAATAATACAGGCGTCAGGGTAGACGGCTAAAATTGCATCGATAGCACCCAGATGCCCCGGTGTTTTTAATACCCAGTGATCACCTGGCTTGCAATAATTAAGTAGCTGTAAAACCTTTTTGTGAAATTGATAAGTAGGCACAAGGTCTTGCTGTTGATACCATTTTTGATAA
>CBDUPD010000057.1:0-9642 GCA_965368985.1 uncultured Spongiibacteraceae bacterium
TCACTATATGGATAGTTGCACGATTAGATCTAAACTGTTTTTTAAAAATGTCTGCTCAAGCCTGAACTTCTACACCTTACACTTCTACAATTTAATACCTGTTATCCGTCATCCCGCAGCCGAGGGATCTCCTCAAGAATACAAGCACACATAATTGCCCCTGGCTACGCACGGGGTGACATTTTTCATGGTAACTTTTTCGGTTAACTAGGCTTCAACATGAAACAGCCTGGGCAAACGCTCTTGCAGAAAATCCATCAACACCTTGATACGTGTTACACCGCGGTAGTCTTCGTGAGTAAGTAACCACAAACCACTTTCGTACTCTATTTCCGGCAGATTCAACCGCTTCAGGCCAGAAATTTTATCCCCTACATGGCGTGGTAAAATACAGGCACCCACACCCTGCTCTACAGCTGTTATCGCAGTTCCTACATCATTGGTTCGCATGACAATTTGATCACCTGAAATATGACTTAACATCCACTCTTCAAGCTGGGTATTTTTCTTATTCATCAACCAGAGAATCCAGCGATAATCTGCAAATTTTTGCTCATCTGCATTCTCATGATCTTTGCTGACATAAGCATCAACAAAAACCGAAGCAACTTTTTTACCTATCAAGTCATCAGGCGGCTCATTGGTTACCCGCAAGGCAACATCATGCTCTAAACGGTTAATATCACTGAACTCACTTTCAGACAGTACATTAAGGGTAATTTTGGGATATTTCAGCGCAAACTCTGCCACGATTTCCCTGATATCAAATACAAAAGTCGTATTATCCGGCAAGGTAAAATTCACTGGCCCTTCTGCCACACTATCAACCCCTCGCAAGGCACGAGAAAGTGACAGGGCATTGTGCTCCATCTGTTCAGCCATCGGTAAAATACTCTCACCAGCAGGCGTCAAACGGTAACCCGATGACAAACGGGAAAACAGCTTGGTATCAACTTCTTGCTCAAGCGTATCGAGACGGCGCAAAATAGTACTGTGCTTGACACCCATTTCACGTGCAGCAGCAGTTACTGACCCCGCCCGAGCTACAGCCAAAAAATAACGCACATTATCCCAATTCATTACAACCCTCTTTTTACCATCATAAGCAGCAAACACCTTGCTCAGTGACACATTTTACCGCGTTTTTCATTAAAGATGCGTAAGATATTTCACCAAAAAGCCAAAAAGACCTGCCTCTCACCATGGCAATCGGCACCTGCCGTCATCTACCCTTTTTTGCACCAGCACTGTTTGCTTATGGGGAGTAGTCATCAGCAAAAGTAAAAGTCACAATCAATAACCTTTATTTTGGGACGGCTTTGAGCGTAATTCACACACAGAATACACGCTTAAAATACTGAAAAAATAAGGACTTACGTTAAGATTACACAGTAATTTCTTGTGATAGATCAAAGTTTGCATAAGTAGCAAAGACTACTATTATCTACCTCTACCCTGTAGTTTTAGTCTCTGCAAAAAGCATCTAAATATCAGAAAGAAAAATATAATTAAAATACATTTCGACTTAGCCAATATCCTGGAGCGGTTATGGAAGTAAAGCAAAATACAAGCCTGGGGCTCGATCAATTACTTGATCCACAGTCATCAGTTTGGCAACAAATTCCGGCATCAACAATTCCACTAGAAGGCACACCTGCCGCTTTTCAACCTACACCTGCCATTAGAGAAACCTGGGCAGGCAAACAAATTGGTACTGTAACCAAGGTTGCCATTCAAGCGGTTCATAATGGTAAAGAAGTGGCCTTTCGTCTTGAGTGGGATGCTCCAAACCGTGGCACCACTCATGGTGATAACTCCGTATTTCCTGATGGCGCAGCCATTGCATTTCCAACCGTAGAAAATGCCCCGGTAATGATGGGCGCACCAAATATGCCAATCAATATCTGGTTCTGGCGCGCCAGCGAAGAAGCCAACAAGGCCGGTGACAGCCGTCAAATTGACGCTCAGGGTATTGGTACCTCTGATACCGTTGATAAAAACCAGGTAAAAAGCAAAAGCAGCTGGCAAGACGGTAAATGGACAGTGGTTATCTCACGTTCATTGCAAGTCATCAGCCAAACAGACGTAGCACAGCTGAAAGCTGGCGAAGAAGCCCAATATGCCGTGGCTATCTGGGACGGCAGTAACCAAGAACGTGGTGGCATCAAGTCATACTCCGGTATGGCATGGCTTAACCTGAAATTGACAGCGGAGTAGTAAATAATGAGTAAACGACAAGTGGCGATGGTCATGGACCTCAATAAGTGTCTTGGCTGTCATACCTGTAGCGTAGCCTGTAAAACTTTATGGACACGTGAAGAAGGCATGGAATACATGCTTTGGAATACCGTGAATACCATGCCAGGCGAAGGCACACCTCGCGGCTGGGAACACATGGGCGGCGGCTTTAAAGATGGCAAGGCTGAACTGGGTAAACTACCCACCCGTCAGGAATTTGGCGAGGCATGGGAATACAACTACAAAGATGTATTCTACGGCGGCAAAGGTCAAAAAAACCATCTGCAAATTCTTGGCGAACCACCAACCTGGGGCCCTAACTGGGATGAAGACCAGGGTGCTGGTGACTTCCCTAACAGTTACTTCTTTTATCTTCCACGTATTTGTAATCACTGTGACAACCCTGCCTGTGTTGCAGCCTGTCCACGAAAAGCTATAGTAAAACGTGAAGAAGACGGCATTGTTGTTATTAATGAAGATCGCTGTCGTGGCTACCGCTTCTGCATGGAAGCCTGCCCTTACAAAAAAATCTATTTCAACAAGGAAAAAGGCGTTAGCCAGAAATGTATTTTCTGCTACCCACGTCTTGAACAGGGCGTTGTTAACGCATGCGCACGTCAGTGTCCTGGTCGTATTCGCCACGTTGGCTTCCTTGATGATAAAGAGAGCTCAGTATACAAACTGGTTCATGAATGGAAGGTAGCTGTACCTTTACACCCTGAGTACGGTACTGAACCCAACGTATTTTACGTACCACCTATCGGCCCTCCAAGATACAAGGAAAACGGCGATCTCGACGAAGAAAATCCTCGTATCCCTAACGACTACCTGATTTCTCTATTTGGCCCTGAAGTAATGCCGGCTCTGGAGACAATAAAGGCAGAAAAAGAAAAAGCCCGTAACGGCGAAAAATCAGCATTGGTTGATCTCTTGATCGGCTACAAATGGACAGACTTATTCGGCGGATTTGATGTAGATCCGAAAACCATTCAATGGGTAGATGCCGGACAATGATAACCAGAAATAGCCATAGAGAATCCATAAGAGATAATGACAGGAGCTACCAGTAATGAGCACCAATGACAACAAGGGGAAAAGCCCTAAAGTTTCGCGCCGTAAATTTTTGATCGGCGCTACCGCAGGTACTGCAGTAGCAGGCCTGGGTTTATACAGCCTGGCACCCAAGCACCCAAACAAAAAAGATTTTATTCCGGCTGAGCTGCCGAAACTTACTCCGAAAAATATCAAGTATAACGACTTTGCTGATGTTTACCGTGAACGCTGGAAATGGGATAAAGTGGTTAAAGGTACACATACCCGCGCCAACTGTATTTCAGCCTGCTCATGGGATGTATACGTTAAAGACGGCATCGCATGGCGTGAAGAACAAAACGCCGTTTACGAAGCACCACGTGATGATGTACCTGACCTTAACCCTCGTGGTTGTCAGAAAGGTGCTTGTTACACCAGCCTGCAGTTAAGTGAATCACGTGTTACTCACCCGATGAAACGTGCCGGTGAACGTGGCGAAGGCAAATGGAAGCGTATGACCTGGGATGACATACTGAATGAAATTGCCGACAAGCTAATCGATGCCGCCATTGATCAGGGTACCGAATCTATCATCTTTGACCACGGTACAACCAACTCGGGTTACGGCCCTGAAACAGCCGGCGATATGCGTTTTGCCGCTGCCATGAAAGCCACCCTGATTGACTCGTGGGCAGGTGTTGGTGATATGCCTAACGGTGTATGTCAAACCTGGGGTATGTATAACTGTGAAGGTACCTCTGATGACTGGTTCCGCTCAGACTACATCGTTATCTGGGTAGGTAACCCAACCTATACCCGTATTCCTGAAATGCATAACATGCATGAAGCACAATACCGTGGCGCCAAACTGGTTGTTATCTCACCAGATTTTAGCCCAAGCTCGGTACATGCTGATATGTGGGTAAAAATCAAACCTGAAACTGATGCGGCTCTTGGTCTTGCAGCAGCACAGGTAATGATCTCTGAAGGCCTGATAAAAGAAGATTATATTCTTCAGCAAACCGACTTACCTTTCCTTATTCGTAAAGACACCGGTCTGTTTTTACGTGAAAGCGATATGAAAAAAGACGGTGTTGATAATGCCATGTATTTCTGGGACAAAGTGACCAAAAAAGCGGTTGTTGCCCCTGGATGTGAAGGTGATGGTGATGATGGCCGCAGCACCGAACTTGGCAAGCTGAAACCCACACTTTCTGGTGATTTTCAGGTTAAATTGGCTGACGGCTCAACCGTTGAATGCCATACCGTTTACGACAGACTGGTTGCGCAACTGAATAGCGAATACACACCTGAGCAAGCTTCAGAAGTTACCGGTATTCACCCAAATATCATTCGTCGCTTTGCCCGTGAAATGGCTGCTGCACCTAACGCTATGATCTACGCATCATGGGGTGCCTGTAAGCATTACCACAGTGACCTGTTTCAACGCGCCATGATTCTGTTAATGACACTTACCGGCCAGCAAGGTAAACCAGGTTCTGGTATGCGTGTTGCTGCATGGTGGGGCTTTGATGGTATGGATGCAATGATGGCGGATATCGGTTTAACACCCGCCGAGCAGATTGCCTTAATACCTAAAGCTATTCGCGGCTTAACACCTCGCGACTTCGAAAACATTTACACGACTATCAGTAATGTAGAAGCCAACACACCACTTATGCCATTCCTATATATGCATGCCGGCTATAAAGAGATGTGGGATAAAGAGCATCTACAAGACCCATCGATGTCTCGTGGTATGGCAACCTATATGCAAGAGGCTATCGATAATGAGTGGATTCCTATTCACCCGGCACCAGGCAAAAAGCCTAAAGCATTCATCTTTACCGGTTGTAACCCACTGCGTCGCTGGCCTTCATCACAGATAGCCCGTGATGTATGGTGGCCAACACTTGATCTTGTTGTGTCCGTTAACTTCAAGATGAGTACATCAAGCCTGTATGCTGATTACTTCTTACCGGTTGCTGCCTATTACGAGAAGGTCGGCATTAAATATGGTCAGTCTTATGTGCACTATATCATTACATCTGACAAGGCCACTGAGCCGCTGGGCGAATCAAAAAGCGATTGGGAAGTATTTGGCCGACTCAGTAAAGCGGTTCAGGAGCGTGCACGTGCACGTAATATTGGCATGGTTGAAGGCTTTAAAGGCAAAGAGCATGACCTGAAAAATGTTTATGATCACCATACTGAAAACGGTGAATATGATCCGACAGATCCTGATGATCCAATGAAGTTGATGGATAAACTGTTTGCCAAGAGCCCGAGTGTTGCCGCCAATACCGGTCGTGAAGCTCTTGATATGGGTGCGGTACCCATTATTGGGCCATCACGTCCAAGCCTGATCTATCAAAACTTTACTGATTACGATCCTGAAGATACCCATTGGCCTCACCGTGACTTCATTGAGAAGAAACTGGCATGGCCCACTATCACAGGTCGTCAGCAATTCTTTATTGATCACCCCTGGTATGTAGAGGCCGGTGAACAACTGCCGATACATAAAGATCCACCACACTCAACCAGCAAACTGCCATTGCGTATTAATGGTGGCCATAACCGCTGGAGTATCCATGCCATCTGGCGTGACCATAAGTTATTGCTTCGTTTGCAACGTGGCGTACCTGCCTGCTTTATGAACCCGATAGAGTGTGAAAAGCGCGGCATTGCAGATGGCGACACCGTTAAGGTATTTAATGATCACGGCAGCTTTGAAGCCATGGTTAAAGTTGCGGCCGCAACTGCACCCGGTGAAGTAATTATTTACCACGCCTGGGAGCCGTACCAGTTTAAAGACTGGAAAGGCCAGCAAGAGCCGGTTGAAGCACCATGGAAAGCCCTGCATCTTGCAGGTGGTTATGGTCAAGTACATTACCGCATGTACTATAACGCACCTAGTCATGCACCTCGTGGCGCCCCATGTGACGTTGTTAAAGTGTCATCTTTAGGTGAAGTCGCATCTTCAGATTTTGATGTTTCACCTTTAGGTTTTGATGCTTCTTTAGGTGTAGAGGTTTAATTAATCGTTAAAACTTTTCACTCCCCCCTTGAAATGGTGGCCAATGGCCACCATTTCTTTATCTACACCCATTTACAAAGCACTGATTCACATAAACGATTTGCACACTCAACTAAATTTGAGAGAAACCAATGACCGACCCATCAACACTGGCAGCCCAACGCAGCTTTGCCTACAACCTGATTGCAGCAACACTGGATTATCCTGACTCTGAGTTTTACGAGCTGGTTTCAGCAGGAAAACTGCAAGAGCAATTCAAAAACACATTAACGGCTATCTACCCCGAACTGGAACAGGAAGTCGACTGGTCAGCTTTTGCTATTGCCGATGATGCCGACGACCTTGCCGTTGAATATTCTCGCCTTTTTGATGCTGGCGCATCAGGCCCCCCATGCCCTCTTAACGCAGGTATTTATCTTGATGAGCGTATGCAGGCACTGGAAGAGAGCGTAAGATTCTATAATTACTTTGGCGTAACCGCCGGTGAAGACTTCGAAGAACTACCTGATCACATCTCCACACAACTGGAGTTTATGCACTATCTAACGCATTGCGAATCAGAACTGGAAGATGACAAGGAGCAACAGGAAAACTATCTGCGTGCTGAGCGTGATTTTCTCAATCGCCAACTGGGCAGGTGGGTGCCTCAATTAAGAGACAGGGTTACAAACAATAATGCCAAACCGTTTTATCTGACACTGATTCAAACAGCAGCGCTTTTTATAGAACGTGAACAGCGTCGCATCAATGATATAACAGGTGTGATTGCCGTCAACTGATAGACTTGTAGAGCGGATAATAATCCGCTCCACATTAAAGCCATATCTTTTCAGGGCTTATTTAAAATCTTTAATGGCTTGCAAGATACTACGCGCACTATATTGTCCGATAAACTTACCGTCTTCAACAACAGGCAAACGACGTCGATGATTCTCTATTAATAGCTGAGCAAGATCGATTATTGTTGCATCAGCAGAAACAGACTCTACTTCAGCTGTCATATAGTCGCCCACTGTACCATTAATTTCTCCATAATAGCTGCCATCAAGTACCGCTTTCAGACAATCCATTTCAGAGATAACACCCACCACATTATTGTCTGCATCAATAACAGTCGCTCCCGAGATTTTGTTCTCACCCATCTTGTTTATCGCTGTAACTATATTAGTGTCTGGCATAAAAGTGATGGGGTTTTTTGTCATATACCGTTTTGCTTCAACTGACTTAAACATAGCGTGCATCCTGTATCTGTATAAAGTTCTAGATATCTCGATTATAGTTAAAAAAAACAATAATCGCGATATCCAGATAATTTGCATGGCCTTCACGAGTACTTCGGGAATTATTAAAGATATCTCTGTACGATTTAATAAACTCTAAAGAATGATCTATGCTACTTAATAAAGGAAATAATTAAAACACAATAAATGTGAAGAAACTCACCCTACTTACTATACTTTTCTTTCTTTCCCCTCTAGTTATTGCCAGTGAGAGCGGTTGGATAGACCTGACTGATCATTTTATAGGCTATACAGCACTGGCAATATTTGTGGTCGCTTATGTCATAGTCATGTGTGAAGGCTATATCCATCTTCGTAAATCTCAACCCGTTATTCTTGCTGCAGGCATCATCTGGACAAGCATAGCCATTATATACGCCCAACATGGCATTCCTCACGCCACAGAAGTTGCCGTTCGATATTACCTGTTGGAGTACGCTGAACTAATGTTCTTCCTGTTAATAGCAATGACATTTATTTCTTCTATGGAAGAGAGAAAAGTATTTGATGCCCTACGATGCTGGCTAGTCACAAAGGGCTA
The DNA here is from genome assembly GCA_965368985.1 of uncultured Spongiibacteraceae bacterium. GTDB lineage: Bacteria > Pseudomonadota > Gammaproteobacteria > Pseudomonadales > DT-91 > CAZTZY01. Next base: position 8,132 of record CBDUPD010000057.1, read on the forward strand.
TGGCTTTCGACAACTGTTCTGGATAACAGGCTTTTTGGCTTTCTTCATTTCACCGATTGCCGACAATCTAACCACTGCACTTTTGATGTGCGCAGTAGTGATGGCTGTAGGGGCCAACAACAGCAAGTTTATCTCTATAAGCTGCGTTAATATTGTGGTTGCGGCCAATGCTGGAGGTGCATTCAGCCCATTTGGGGATATCACAACCCTGATGGTTTGGCAGAAAGGCGTTATAGAATTTCAGACATTTATTCTTCTGTTTGTACCTTCTCTTATTAATTATATTATCCCCGCCTCCATCATGTCTTTTTTTGTACCAAAGGAACAGCCTGCAAGCATTAATGACGAAGAGCCCATGAAGCGAGGTGCCATGGGAATTATTCTACTCTTCTTAATTACTATTCTATTGGCAGTCAGCCTCCATAGCTTTTTACACCTGCCACCCGTTATTGGCATGTTTACAGGTTTTTCTCTGCTTCAACTTTTTGGCCACTACCTGAACAATACCCACGACCTTGAACAAGCACCTTATGATGAAAAGTCAGCTGAAAAACGTATTGGCGACATAACAGTCAAACCTGACAGAAAAGAAAGACGTAAAGGATATATTATAAGATTTGATACTTTTCTAAATGTATCTCGCGCCGAATGGGACACTCTGTTTTTCTTTTACGGCGTTGTTCTTTGTGTAGGTGGCCTCGGCTTTATTGGCTACCTGAATATGGTATCCGGTGTAATGTATAACCAATGGGGAGCAACCACGGCAAATATAGCCGTAGGTTTTCTATCAGCAATCATCGATAATATTCCCGTCATGTTTGCCGTATTAACAATGATGCCTGACATGTCTACAGGCCAATGGTTATTGGTAACACTAACAGCTGGAGTTGGTGGCAGCATGTTATCAATAGGATCTGCCGCAGGCATCGCTCTCATGGGAGTGGCAAAAGAGCATTATACCTTTTTTAGTCATCTTAAGTGGACACCGGTTATTCTTCTGGGATACGCCGCCAGTATAGCAACGCATTTCTGGATTAATGCAAATTATTTTTAATATCTGCCCCTGATACAAATCAAACCTGTATCTGCTTATGCCTATTCAACAAACTCGAAATAAGCACCATCAGGCAAGGTGGGAACAAACGCTTTCAAACTCTTTTCAACATTAACCAGTTCTTGCTGATTACTGGCGTAGAAATAGACAACCGTATCACTAACGGTAAACTTCCTATCTTTTAATTTAAGCTGACCGACTTTTATCCACTGCTCAGGCACCTGCGGAAAGTATTTATGGTTTTGATAAATCATGATCAAACCCACATCATGCTTGTTTACAATATCAGTTAGCCAACGGGTTCCTTCAGACTGAGTACGCAGTTCATGAGCCTCTCTTGATGCAAGCCCCCACAAATCCAGCACATAATTATTATTGTTATAACTGACCCAGCCCAGATCATTTACAGCTACGCTGTCTTTATAATAATCCACAATATAACGATGCATCTGATACT
>CBDUPD010000058.1:0-9634 GCA_965368985.1 uncultured Spongiibacteraceae bacterium
GTTTTCCCCGGATCGCTCTTCTTTTGAAATTGTCAAAAGCAAAAATGACAATCGTGAATATAAATACCTGTTGTTGGAAAATGGTCTGCGGGTTTTATTAATTTCAGATGCAGGGACCGATGTTGCTGCAGCTTCTCTTGATGTTTTTGTGGGTAGTGGCAGTGATCCTGAGCACCGTGAAGGTTTGGCTCATTTTCTGGAGCACATGCTTTTTTTAGGGACAGAAAAATATCCGGATGCCAGTGAGTATCAGGCTTTTATTAAAGAAAATGCCGGTGGGCACAATGCCTATACCAGTTTTGAGCATACTAATTATTTCTTTAATATTAAGCCTGATAAGCTCGAGCCAGCGCTGGATCGTTTTTCCCAATTTTTTATCAGTCCTCTGTTGGATGAAAAATATGTAGAGCGAGAGAAGAATGCCGTTGATTCGGAATATCGTGCTCGTTTTAAAGATGAATCAAGAAGAAAAATGGATGTTGTAAAGCAGGTAATTAATCCGGATCATCCTCTTCATAAATTTTCTGTAGGTAGCCTGGATACTCTATCAAGTAAAAAAACAGCTATAAAAGAAGATCTGGTAGATTTTTATAATACCTGGTATTCAGCAACAAATATGACCCTGGTTGTTTTGGGTGGTGAGTCATTACCTGAGTTGGAGGTGATGGTTAAGAAACAATTTGCCGAAATACCATCATTTAGTGTTCCTGATAATAAAATCAATCTGCCACTGTTTGAAGATGGTTATTTACCCAAGTGGGTAAATATAAAGCCTGATAAACAGTTACGGGATTTAGTGCTTATATTTCCGTTGCCTGACCAAAAGCAGTATTTCAGAAGTAAGCCATTGGCTCTCGTTGGTCATGTGTTGGGTCATGAAGGTAAGGGGAGTCTGTTGTCTTATTTAAAAAAGATGAACCTTGCTGAAAGTGTTAGGGCTGGGAACTTTGTTGATTACAATGGAGGGGCAGGGTTTTCGGTTTCTATTGGGTTAACGGAAGAGGGTTTGAAAAATCAACAGTCAGTGGCTGTTGCGGCTTTCAGTGCTATACAGCGTTTAAAGACAGAAGGTATCCCCAGATGGGTTTTTGATGAGGTGGCTCTGATTAATGAGCTGGAGTTTCAATTTAAGGAGTCTAATAACCCGTTGTATTATGTTATGAGTCTAAGCAATTCCATGCATTATTATGATTCTGAATATATTTTGGCAGCTGATTATGTAATGGATGACTATCAGCCTCAGTTGATGAACTCAATACTTGATAAATTAATTATATCTAATTGCCTGATCAGTGTTATTGGGGGTGAGTTTGAGTCCGATATGATTGCTCCGAATTTTGCCGTACCCTATAAAGTGTCAGAGGTAGAGCAGGAGTTAAGGCAAAAGTTGGAAAATCCACTTCTGCTGGATGAAATTCGCCTGCCTGGTAAAAATGAGTTGTTGCCTGAGGATTTCTCTTTGTTGCCTGTTTCTATTGGGCAGGTAGTTCCGAAAAAGCTGGTTGATAGTCAGGGTGTTGATGTGTGGCATAAATCGGTTCAGGCGTTTAGCTTGCCAAAGAGTACGGCATTCTACAGTTTTCAAAAAACAGGGTTGCATGATTCAGCGCATCACTCAACATTGTTAGGGTTATATATGGCATTGTTGAATGATAGCTTGAATGAGTTGGTTTACCCGGCTCAGATGGCAGGCCTCGGGTTTGAGATATATTCTCATGCCAGGGGAGTAAGTTTAAAATTGAGCGGGTTTGATGATAAACAGGATGAGTTGTTAGAGATAATTATGGAGCATATCTCCCAGGTCGATTTTACTCAGGAGCAGTTTGACAGGGTTAAGGCAGAGTTGATTACGGCATGGAAGAATGCCGAGAAAAAACCGCCATATAAAAAGCTCATGTCTTCGTGGTCTGAGAATATGCAATCCCATAGCTGGGATAATAAGTTAAAAATCGAAGCTATAGAAAAGCTAACTTTGAATGATCTTGATAATTATGCTCAGTCTTTCTGGAGTGAAATGAGTATTCTTGCAATGAATAATGGAAATGTTAGTGAGGATGAATCTCTGGCTATGATGAACCTGGTTAAGCAGTTTATTTCTGATGTGAAAGATGTTAGTCCTGCTATTCGTGTTGTGGAACTAAATCAGGACGCTGTTTCTTCTGTTGTTGTCAGTGACCATAAAGATGCGGCTTATTTTCTTTATTGGCAAGGTGCTGACAATAGTGTATCGACACAAGCCCGGTTGATGGTGTTGGCTGCAGTTATGGAGTCGGGTTTCTTTAATCAATTAAGAACAGAGCAACAGTTGGGTTATATTGTTTTTGAGGGCTATTACCCCATTCTTTCAGTGCCGGGCTTGATGTTTGTAGTGCAGTCTCCAGGTGCAAGTGTGGATAAAATTCACCATTCTGTTTTTTCATTTCTGCAGCAGTCACAAAGAGAGTTTGAAGCTATGTCAGGTGAGCAATTACAAACGTTTAAGACAGCGCTGGTTCATGAGTTGCAAGAAAATCCAAAATCTCTGGCAGAAGAGTCAAATGATTATTGGTATGACCTGGCTTTGGGGTTTGAAAGTTTTGACAGGAAAAAACTCTTGGCGCAAGAGATATCTTCTTTAACCCCGGTTCAATGGAAAAACTTCCTTACTTCCTTTTTTCAGCAGTTACATTCCAGAATGTTTTTGCTTACCACCGAGTATGATAAGCCTCTGGACGGCTTCCGGCAGATAAAGAGCCTCAAGCAAGAGCCGGGAATAAAGCAGTATATTTATCAATAACCGGCCTGGTTAATTGTAATGTAAAAAAACTACATATTTTGTAGTTGGCGGGTATTTGTACAATCAGTTTCTATGAAGTGGCGCGTAAGTTATTAAATTGTAATAATAATGATTTAATTGACAGCGTTATTAATAATGAGATCTGTGAGGTTTTCTCGCTGAGCCGGTTCATAAATCTTGAAATTAATCTTTATTTGTGTAAAAATTTTACAAAATTTGCCAAAAGCAAAGTGTTTTCTGTTACCTGTATTCACAATATGAGTGCGGGTTCCTGTATATAGAATGAGTTAAAAGCGGCCAAAAGCAGCTTTCCAATCTGGAGTTTGTTATGCACGAAGGGGATCTGGATCCTATTGAAACACAAGAGTGGCTTGATGCTCTTGATTCTATTTTAACGCATGAAGGCCGAGGTCGAGCAGCATTTTTATTAAAAGTACTGGCAGAGCGAGCTTCACTTGCTGGTACGCATCTTCCTCCAGCTGTAACTACACCCTATCGCAATACACTTGCGCCTGCAGAAGAAAAGCGGATGCCGGGTGATCTATTTATTGAGCGACGTATTCGTTCGTTAGTACGCTGGAATGCATTGGCAATGGTAATGCGAGCGAATGAACGTGATGAGGGGCTGGGTGGGCATATATCGAGTTTTTCATCGAGTGCCACATTATATGATGTGGGTTTTAACTATTTTTTCCGTGGACCTGACTATGGTCAAAAGGCTGATCTTATCTATTTTCAGGGACATGTCGCACCCGGAATGTATGCGCGCTCTTATCTTGAAGGTCGCCTTGATGATGAGCAGCTGGATAATTTTCGTCATGAGGTGGATGGTAATGGTTTGTCCTCTTATCCTCACCCCTGGTTGATGCCTGATTATTGGCAGTTTCCTACAGTATCAATGGGGCTTGGGCCTATTCAGGCAATCTATCAGGCACATGTCATGAATTACCAGCATAAACGCGGTCTTGCTGACCATACGGGAAGAAAAGTCTGGGCGTTTTTGGGTGATGGCGAGTGTGATGAGCCAGAGAGTCTAGGCTCAATATCACTGGCGGGTCGTGAGAAGCTGGATAATCTTATTTTTGTTGTTAATTGTAATCTTCAGCGTCTTGATGGCCCTGTGCGTGGTAATGGCAAGATAATTCAGGAGCTTGAGGGTGTATTCCGTGGTGCCGGATGGAATGTTATCAAGGTTGTCTGGGGTCGCCATTGGGATATCTTGTTAGAGAGAGATAAAACTGGCCTGTTGCAAAAGCGAATGGATGAAGTGTGTGATGGAGAGTTGCAGAATTATAAGCATAATGGTGGTGCGTATACCCGTAAACATTTCTTTGGCAAATATCCGGAGTTGTTGGAGTTGGTCAAGGATTTAAGCGATGAAGATATTATGTATCTAAATCGTGGGGGGCATGATCCTTATAAGGTGTATGCTGCTTATGCTGCTGCTACTGAAACTACAGGAAAGCCAACAGTTATATTGGCGCAAACGGTTAAGGGTTATGGAACCGGTGAGTCGGGTGAGGCAAATAATGAGACGCACTCTCTGAAAAAACTGGATGTTGAAAGTCTTAAAAAGTTTCGAGATCGTTTTAATATCCCCTTATCTGATGACGAGTTAAAAACAGTTCCTTATTATCGCCCTGCACCTGATAGTCCTGAAATGCAATACATGCTCAAGCGACGCAAAGAGTTGGGTGGTTTTTTACCACAGCGAAGTAATGATGTGCCTGATCTCGAAATTCCTTCTCTTGATGCCTTTAAATCGCAGTTAAAAGACACAGGCAAGCGTGAAATATCATCAACCATGGCATTTGTTCGTATTCTATCAACCTTGGCAAAAGATAAAAATATTGGTGAGCGCATTGTTCCTATCGTTCCTGATGAGGCGCGTACCTTTGGTATGGAAGGTATGTTTCGTCAAATGGGTATTTTTTCGGCACAGGGTCAGCAGTATACACCGCATGATTCTGACCAGATTATGTATTACAAGGAAAGTGAAACAGGCCAGATTATGGAAGAGGGTATTAATGAAGCAGGAGCAACTTGTGCCTGGATAGCGCAAGCGACTTCCTATAGTACTCATGGTTTATCCATGGTGCCATTCTATGTTTTTTATTCAATGTTTGGTTTTCAGCGTGTGATGGATCTTATATGGGCAGCTGGTGATAGCCAGGCCAGAGGTTTCCTTATTGGTGGTACTGCCGGTCGAACCACATTAAATGGTGAGGGTTTGCAACACCAGGATGGACATAGTCATCTGATGGCAAATATGGTCCCTAACTGTGTCTCTTATGATCCTGCTTACTCTTATGAGTTGGCTGTAATTATTCAGGATGGTCTACGGCGCATGTACGTAGACAAAGAGAATATCTTTTACTACATCACGGTGATGAATGAAAATTATCAACACCCCGGATTACCTGATGGTGCTGAAGAGGGCATTATTAAAGGCATGTACTGTCTGAAAGAATCGACAAGCAAAAACAAGCTCAAGGTTCAGTTAATGGGATCAGGGGCTATTTTGCGTGAGGTGGAAGCAGCGGCAGAGTTATTGAAAAAGGATTGGAAAGTAAGCTCTGATGTGTGGAGTCTAACCAGTGTTAATGTCTTGAGAAGAGAAGGTTTACATTGTTCTCGATGGAATATGATGCATCCGGGAGAGGAAGAAAAAGTACCCTATATTACCCGCTTGTTGCAAGGCAGGCAGGGGCCAGTGATTGTATCTACCGATTATATGATGTCTTATACCAATCAGTTGCGTGAGTTTATTCCTCAAAACTTTATTACTCTGGGTACAGATGGTTATGGTCGTAGTGATACGCGTGAAAAACTGCGTAGTCATTTTGAGGTTGATCGATATTTTATCACAATAGCTTCGTTAAAAGCCTTGTGTGATGAGGGTGAATTGAAAGTTGAAGATGTTAAAAAAGCCATGAAAAAATATGGTATCAAACCTGATAAGGCTGATCCGCTTACGCTTTAGTAAGCTTCTTTAGAGGTGAGTAGGTGATTGGTAAATTTGATTTGAACAAGGTAAGAAAATGGCAACTGAAATAATTAAAGTACCAGATCTTGGTGGCGCCGATGAAGTTGAAGTCATTGAGATCTGCGTTGCAGCTGGTGACGTTATAGCAGCTGAAGACTCTTTGCTGGTGATTGAGTCTGACAAGGCGTCTATGGAAATTCCTGCTCCTGCAGCGGGGAAAGTGCTTTCTGTTCTTGTAAAAGAAGGTGATACCGTAAAAGAAGGTGAGGCTATTCTGGAGCTTGAAATAGCTGTAGAAGAGCAGAGTAAAATAACATCAGCTACAGAGAAACCGAAATCAGAAAGTGATCCTGATCACAGCTTGGACAAGAGTGATAAGGCAGTTTTGGCTACTCAGGATGAGGTGATCTCGTCGTCTACAGTTGAATTAATAAAAGTGCCTGATATTGGTGGTTCTGATGCAGTAGAACTGATTGAGATTTGTGTTGCTGTAGGTGATGTGGTTAATGAAGGTGATTCACTGGTTGTTTTGGAAAGTGACAAAGCTTCGATGGAAATCCCTTCTCCATTAGGAGGCACTGTGGTCTCTTTAAAGGCTGAAGAAGGTACCAGTGTTAGAGAAGGAGATGCTCTTCTTGAATTGGAAGTTCATGGTGAGGGAGGTGAGGTTATTGTGCCCGTAGTGGTGTCGGATACCCCCATGCCTACGCCTGCTGAAGATGCGCAGAAAGGTTTTTCCGAGCCCATACAGGTAAGTGAGCAATTTCAGCCTGTAACTGGAATGACAGAAGGTCGGCCGAGCTCAATCGTTCATGCGGGTCCTGCAGTACGGAAGATGGCCAGAGAGATAGGGCTTGATCTTGTGATGGTTCCGGGTTCTGGTCCCAAGGGACGAATTCAAAAAATCGATGTAAAAACATTTATCAAAGATGCTTTGCAAAACAAGGTGCCTGCGGCCGTGGCGACTACCGGTGCAGGTATTCCGGCTATACCTGAAATAGATTTTTCCCGATTCGGGGAAATTACCATTGAAAAACTGAGCAAAATGCACAAGGTAACCTCTGCCAATATGCATCGCAGTTGGTTGAACGTGCCGCATGTTACCCAGTTTGATGAAGTTGATATCACTGATCTTGAGGGTTTCCGCAAAGACCTTAAGTCAGAAGCTGAACAGGTTGGTGTAAAAGTAACGCCTTTGCCTTTTCTGTTAAAAGCTTGCGCGGCAGCTCTAAAAGCCAACCCTAAATTCAATGCCTCGTTACATGCTGATGGTGAGAATATGGTGTTTAAAAACTATATTCACATAGGTATAGCGGTAGATACGCCAGCGGGATTAATGGTGCCGGTTATCAGAGATGTGGATAAGAAATCCATTTTTGAGTTGGCTGCAGAATCAGCTGAATTGGCACAGAAGGCAAAAGACCGAAAGCTTAAACCTGATGAAATGCAAGGCGGTTGTTTTACAATCTCAAGTCTTGGCAGTATGGGTGGGACAGGCTTTACGCCGATTGTGAATGCGCCAGAGGTTGGTATTCTGGGTGTTTCAAAGCTGGATATAAAACCTCGCTGGAATGGCAGTGAATTTGAGCCACGTAAAATGCTGCCGTTATCCCTCAGCTATGATCACCGTGCGGTTAATGGGGCTGATGCGGGCAAGTTTATGGTGTTTTTGAATAGTGTCTTGGCGGATGTCAGGCGCTTGGCCTTATAAAAATCTGGGATAATAATCTGACTATCGAAGAGTTTGGCCTTCTGGGGTATAATGGTCTTCAGTTAAGTATATGAAAATTTTCTATGACATCTTCAGATAAGCCCAAGCGTAAAAAAGTTGTTCAAGGCGAAAAGCTTCGTGGGGCAGAAAAAGTTGCACGTATTCCGGTTAAAGTTATTCCTACCGTAGAGCTTCCTAAAAAACCTGACTGGATTCGGGTGAAGATGCCAATTTCTCCGGAAGTCACCCGTATTAAAAGATTGCTTAGAGAGAACAAACTGTCATCGGTATGTGAAGAGGCTCAATGCCCCAATCTGGGCGAATGTTTTCACAGTGGTACGGCAACCTTTATGATTATGGGGGATATCTGTACCCGTCGTTGCCCATTTTGTGATGTGGCCCATGGTCGTCCCAATCCCCTTGATGAAAATGAGCCAAAAGCATTGGCAGAAACTATTGCAAAAATGCAGCTCAAATATGTTGTAGTGACTTCAGTTGATCGTGATGATTTGCGTGATGGTGGTGCAGGACATTTTGCTGAATGTATTCGTGAGATGCGTGCTCAAACTCCAGAGTTGCGTATTGAGGTGCTGGTGCCTGATTTTCGAGGTCGTATGGATGTAGCGCTGGACATTCTTGCGGCGGAACCACCCGATGTGTTTAATCATAATCTTGAGTCTGTGCCCAGTCTTTATAAAAAGATCCGTCCGGGCTCAGATTATCAGTGGTCACTTGATGTGTTGAAAAATTATAAGGCACGTTGCCCTCATGTATTAACCAAATCAGGTTTGATGTTGGGACTGGGCGAGACAAAAGAAGAAGTGATTCAAGAGTTACGGGATATGCGAGAGCATGACATTGATATGCTCACATTAGGTCAGTATTTACAGCCCAGCCGTAATCATTTACCCGTTGATCGCTTTGTGCATCCGGATGAATTTGATGAGCTTGGAGAAATAGCGAAACAGTTAGGTTTTGTTTCTGTTGCCAGTGGGCCTCTAGTGCGTTCATCTTACCATGCTGATAAACAGGTTGATCTAAGTCTGCTGAAGTAAATCTGAATCGGTCAAATTGTTCGGTTTCTCATAAAGAAAGACGATGAGCGCTGTCGCTATCAGCCCGATAACGCCAGCGAAGATAAAGTGTAGTTCATACCCCAGGTTTGCAGCAACAAACCCGCTACCTACCGCTCCCATGCCTCCGCCTATTAAATGAATGCTGTTCTGAACAGTATAGTCAGTGCCTTCAAGTCCTTTTCTGCAATGCTGCATCATGGCGGCGAATAGTGCTACAGTTGAAAGGCCGTCAACAAACTGTTCAAGTAAAACAATGCTATAAACCCATGTTGCGCTCCCGATATTCAGTGGAATAATGGCAAATAAGCCAATACCGATAGATTGAAGTATGCCGAACCTGATCAGGGCTTTTTTTGCATCCATTTTTATAAAAATCCAGCCGCTGATGCCTGCCCCAGCCAAGCCGCAAGCGGTTGCTACCAATTTAAGGTAGCCGATATCTTCGGAGTCATATCCTGAATCAACAAGCATAGGCGTTAGCATGCTAGAGCCAAGTTCGTCGGCAATTTTGTAGGTGGCAATGATCAGTAGCCATTTCCATGCTCCTGAGCGTAAGACAAAACTTAACAGTGCGTCTTTGATAGATATGGCATCAAGCTTTGTATGTGTAGGTTTTGTTGAAGGTTTTTCTGGTGGGGTATTGTTTTTGTAAAGAAAGATGGGGATTAAAGCAAAAGTTAATACGATAGAAAATAGTTGAAAACTTAATTGCCAACCGGCCGTTTTAAGGAAGATCAATAGTGCCGAGCCTCCAAGCGCCATGCCAATTTTGTAGGCTATAACCTGAATACTATTTGCAACCCCGAGATAGTTGCTTGGTAATTTTTCAACGGCAAGTCCATCAGTGGCAATATCTTGAGAGGCGCTACAGGTATTAAGTAAAAACAGAATGATTAAAAATGGCAGTAAGTAGGTACTGAATAACTGTTCTGGTTGCATCAGGCTAATGATAAGCATCAATGGAATAACACAGCCTTGAAAAAGCAGTATCCAGTTTCTGCGCTTCCAGCGTTGATCAATAAACGGTGCCCATAAAAATTTCAAAAACCAGGGTAGCGCCAGTATTTTTATTGCGCCAATCAACT
>CBDUPD010000059.1:0-9591 GCA_965368985.1 uncultured Spongiibacteraceae bacterium
ATCAGGCTCTGACAGTTTGCAGTTACCGCCTTGCTCTGCCGCAAGATCAACAATCACACTACCCTGTTTCATGGCTTTAACCATGTCTTCAGTAATCAGCTCTGGCGCAGGACGCCCTGGAATCAAAGCTGTTGTTATAATAATATCAACTTCTTTAGCTTGCTCGGCAAACATGGCCATCTCTGCAGCAATGAACTCTTCGCTCATTACCTTGGCGTAACCACCTTCACCTGAACCGTCTTCGTCAGCAAATTCAAGCTCAAGAAATTCAGCCCCCATACTCTCTACTTGTTCTTTTACTTCAAGGCGAGTATCAAATGCTCTTACAATAGCACCCAGACTGTTAGCCGTTCCGATTGCAGATAATCCTGCCACTCCGGCACCGATAACCATCACTTTCGCGGGTGGAATTTTGCCGGCTGCTGTTACTTGCCCGGTAAAGAAACTGCCAAAGTTTTCTGCGGCTTCAATAATTGCTCTGTAACCTGCAATATTTGCCATTGAGCTCAAGGCATCCAGTTTTTGTGAACGTGAAATACGAGGAACGCTATCCATTGCCAATACATTCACTTTTTTGGCTTTCAACTGCTGCATCAGCTCTTCATTTTGAGCTGGCCAGATAAAGCTGATAAGCGTTTGCCCTTCTTTGAGTAAATCGGCTTCATGTTGATTAGATGCTGAATTAGTTTCAGGAGCACGAACTTTCATAATGATGTCAGCAGAAGACCAAACTTCATTAACATCAGCAATAACTGTTACACCCGCTTCTTCATAAGCCGCATCCAGAAAATTAGCTGCATTACCTGCACCAGATTCTATAACAAGCTCATAACCCATTTTGATTATTTTTTGAGCACTGTCTGGCGTTAAAGCAACACGGCATTCACCTGCGTGGACTTCCTTGGGTACACCTATCTTCATATATCATCTCCCAATCAATGAATTCACATAATCACCAACAATAACAAATTAGTGTTACATAAGATTAACCTGAAAATAATAACCTATATCAATTTCAGATACATGATTTAAGCACTGAATTGGTGCTTAAATATTGAAATTAATTGAAGATATTCAAATTTAGGAGGCATTTAAACAAAAGGGCTGAATAAACAGCCCCTTTTCATTAAAATAGTTAAAACAACAACAAGATTTCAGCAAACAGCTTAAGCCATATCAACTACTGTTTCACAAGGTTTACACAGGCTACTAATGGTATGCATCAACTTGGGCAATGCCACAAGGTTATTACCAATAATTGGCTTACCTGTGGTTAAAATTGCCACCGAGATATCACGCTCGGGATCTGCCCAGCAAAAAATGTTTGAGAAACCCAGATGACCAAAAGCATGATGCGTTTTCAAACCGTATAAACCCATGGGGCTGCCACCCAGCATAAACCCGGCACTAAAACGCATAGGCAAAAAGATGCCCTTATCGAGTCTTACGCCACTGGCTTCACGTATTGCCTTTTGAATAGTCATCGGCTCCATGATCTCTTTACCTTCGTACCTGCCATTATCAAGCAGCATCTGATAAAAGCGCGATACCTCTTCAGCAGTCGCATAAAGATTAGCTGAAGGCACGATGGCTTCCATAAATTCAGGGCTATTGGTTAGCTCTGTTGCCGTATCAATTGAAACACCGAATACTTTTGAAAGCACTCCCTCAATAAGCTTGCCGTTTTTCATACCGGAAACATAATTCATGGCAGCTTCTGGCTGCGTCTCTTTATCCAGCCCGAAAGAGAAATACTTCATACCCATTGGATCGGCAAACTTCTCCTTCATATATTCTTGTATGGTTTTCCCTGTTGTTACACGAACCAGCTCATCAGCAATAAAACCACTGGTTACGGCATGATATGCCTGTATTCGACCTTCAGAGCATATTGTCTCTGTGTCATAAATAATCTGCAGCACTTTCTCGCGATCAAACATAACATCCATAGGCACATCGCCATCTATCATGGGAAAACCGCCTCGATGAGACAACATCTGATAGATAGAAACATTCTTTTTACCGTGCTCACCAAATTCGGGAATGTAATAAGAAATCGGGTTCAATAAATTTATATGGCCTTCCTCTGCCAGCTTATGCACAACCATCGCCATCACAGCCTTTGAAGCAGAATACAAACATACTGGCGTATCAACCGTCATCAGCACTGGCTCATCTTGCCCTTCATCTTCGTTAGCAAGTTTTGCATAACCGATAGCACGATTTAAAACCATTTCACCATGGCGACGTACACAAACTGAAAGCCCTGGATATAAACCGGTGCGATAAAAGTCTTCTACTGCACTCCATATTTGATTCACCTCACCGTGAGTTAATTCAGCCTCCTGGGCATCAACCTCACCGTCTTCATCAATATCTGTTATGCCCGCCAGATTTTCAGGAAAGTCGATATTACGAAAGAATGCTTTGGACTTATTTTGAAGGTATTTTTTTGCAAACATAGTTAAGACCTATTTGTTACTGCCTGTAGTTACAGTCTGGTTCTGATAATCAGATTATTATATCAAAAAAAAACCGGGCAATGCCCGGCTTCAATTTAGCGCATTATGCATTTTCAGCTTTTTCCTGCTCCCACAGCTCATCGGCCATTTCACGCAGTTTATTTTTGGCCACTTTTTCAAGTGTTGCACGAGGCATATCATCAACAAAGTAGATCTTGCGCGGACACTTGAAGTCAGCCAGATTAGCTTCACAATAATCAAATACAATAGTACGAAGTTCATCTTCAGTTTTATCGCAGTAAGCCCCTTTAATAGCAAACACAACAGGAATTTCATCGAGCATATCGTGTGTTTGTGCTACCACAGCCACCTCGCCAAACATCATCGGTGCAGCTGCGTTAATCGCTTCTTCAACCTGACGCGCTGAAACATTCTCACCGCCCACTTTTAACACATCATTATCACGGTCGGCAAAATAGAGATAACCATCTTCACCTAAACGAATCTGATCACCGGTATGGAACCAGCCATCTTCAGTGAACGATTTTTTCATCGCTTCAGGGTTTTTATAGTATTCAAGAAAAATCTGAATACCACGAGTACCACGAAGATACAGGTCTCCGTTTTCACCCACTTCACAGTATTTTCCTGTTTCAGGATTAATAACTGCAAATTCGTAACCCGGGCTGGGAATACCGATGTTCATTTCCGGACAATCCATATAGATATTTGAACGCGTTGCATGAATAACGGTTTCTGTCATACCCCAGGTCGCAAAGGTTTGAACACCCCAGTAATCTTCTACCTGATGCAGCTTTACACCGGTCAACCAAACTTTATAGCTGTGATCTTCCGGAATCGGTTGTGCACCAATAGCCTTAAAGCAAAAAGGAATCATCGAAGCATGCGTACATTTATGTTTAACCGAAATTTCCCAGAATTTGCTGGAAGAGAATTTAGGCTGAAGAACAACTGTACCGCCAGCCCATGTCATGGTCCAGAAAGTCCAGCTCTGAGCATTTACATGAAAGCAAGGCAAGTAACAGATATAAACACTGTCACTGGTAATACCCGTATTCTGTGAACCATTCATTCCACCCCAAAGAGCATTGGCATGTGTATGAACAACAGCCTTCGGACGAGATGTAGTACCTGAAGTAAACTGAATACCTACAGGCAACATTGGCTCAGGGTCACGCGCTGGTGCAACATCACCATGTGCATACAGTGAATCCCAGCCATCAAAACCATGATCTTTTTCATCATCAGCCGCAGGCTCACCCGAGTTATCATCAGTAACAACAAACCACTCAAGTGTTTTGGCATTTTCAGACAATGCCTTGATAAATTTTGGCTGGGTGATACAACCTACAGCATCTGAATGCTCGGCAAAGTAGGTAAGTTCATCGCCAATACAGCGAGTATTGGTGGTTACAGCACATGAGCCAACAATGGCTGATGCATACCATGCAATCATCATTTCAGGACTGTTTTCAGAGTGAATTAGCAGCTTATCGCCTTTTTTCACGCCTTTGGCGATCAAGCCACAAGCAACTTTATTGGTTTCTTCCCAGAATTCTTTATATGTCCAGGTTTGAGTATTGCCGTCTTTTGGCTCCCAGATAAGAAACTCTTTATCAGGCGTAGCATCAGCCCATTTCTTGACTAACCAGGGTACATCCTTACCGGCAAAGGTATAGAGCTCAGACGAAAAAGTTGCATCAATTTGAGGAGTAGTCATGTCATTTCCTTCATGTTGTATTCGATTACATAAATTTCAGGGTCAGACATTGTAACTGATTTTGTCTATAGTAAAACCGCAAAATGGCTTAATTTATTGTCAAAAGTGATCAAACTCAGGGGACATGACAGTCAAGCTGAAAAACGGGACCTAAAAAGAATCCGGCAATGAACCGCCATCATGAGCCAGCAATAGATGGAAAACCGACAGGCTTTAGATCATGTCGTTTAAATAATAGAGAAAGGAATAATCTTCAAGGCATCTAACAACTAGAATTATCAGAGCCCTGAAGTATTACATGAGAATAATAAAAACCGTTACTTGTGCTTCTTACAATCATCAGCACACACATGCTGAATTGAAACAAGATAATCAACAATGTTCAAAATACGCATTTTTGCAACAGCTTCACCATGCATTTGACCACTAACTGATTTACCTTTTGAATCGGTAAATACCTTACCCCAAACAGGCATATCATTATCATAATGAGAACGTAACTTGCCTTTATCAGCCCTGCCATCAATTACATTACGAATTTTAACATAGGGAAAATAACCGCCATTATTCTGAGACAAAACCGTCAAATCTACTGGCATTTGCCCTTCTTCAAGTGGCAAATCACCCATACCTTTACCTTCAATACCGTGGCAAGACGCACAATATTTCATAAAGTCATTTTTACCATGATCATCTGCCAAAGCAGTGCTTGCTATTGCCAATAATAAAAAAGGTAGTACTGCAAGATGGGTAAATCGATTTTTCATTAGTATTCTCCAGTAAATTTTCACCCTTTAAAACTATAAAGGTGCTGTAAATTGCATACGTAATTAATATCAGGTTTCTACAACTTTCACAAACTCTTCTTTGATTTTTACATAAGGATGCAACTCGCTCATAGACACACTGCTACGAGGCTCGGTTACTATATGAGCATGTTCCCGGGTGAGTTCTCTGGGACTTGCTACTCCACAAGAATGTGCCAACATCTCCAGTTCTTTCTGCAGATTATCTACATAATGCTTAACACGCTCTTTTTTAACCTCCCAATCAAGCCCACGTTGTAACTTTTTATTATGGGTTGTAATGCCAGCAGGACAGGTATTTTTATTGCATTGCAAAGCCTGTATACAACCAATCGAAAACATAAAACCCCTGGCAGATACCACAAAATCAGCCCCAAGACACAGCGCCCAGGCTACTCCCGCTGGCGTCATCAACTTACCTGAAGCTATCACCTTGACTCGCTTGCGTAGACCGTATTCTGTTAATTTATCAACCAGCATCGGTAAGCTGCGACGTAATGGTAGACCAACAAAGTCCATCAATGTTTGAGGTGCCGCGCCCGAACCACCATCTGCACTATCAAGCGTCATAAAATCAGGAGCACTTTGTATTCCTCGACGATGAACCTCCTGAAACAGATCATCGAGCCATTCATAACTGCCGAGAACAAACTTGATTCCTACCGGTTTGCCCGTACATTTACGCACTCTTTCAATCATATCGAGCATATCACCAACATTGTTAATCTCTTCATGAGCATTGGGGCTAATGGAAGCTTCTCCTTCAGGAATGCCTCTGACCTCAGCTATCTCGGCAGTGACTTTTACTGCAGGTAACACACCGCCCTTGCCCGGTTTGGCACCCTGGCTCAACTTTATCTCAAACATCTTAACCTGATCCATTTTGGCAAGACGTTCAAGCTTTGCCTCGCTTAAATGTCCGTTCTCGTCCCTGACACCATATTTTGCCGTACCAATCTGCACCACCAGATCACACCCGGAGTGCAAGTGGTGCATTGAAGCCCCTCCTTCTCCGGTATTCATCCACACGCCTGCTTCCTTGGCACCATGTGCCAATGCTTTTACAGCAGGGCTCGATAATGCCCCATAACTCATCCCTGAAATATTAAACACCGAGCGTGCCTTATAGGGATGGGGCACATATCCATCACCAATCACCATATCGCCATGGTAATGAGCCTTGCTATCAAGCATCGGGAACGGACTATTTAAAAAAATAATTTCACCTGCAGGCGATAAATTGCGCGTAGAACCAAAAGCTATCGTACGCTCAACATCCTTGGCTGCACGGTATACCCAGGAGCGGTCTGCACGATTAAAAGGCATCTCTTCCCTATCCATGGCAAAAAAGTATTGCCTGAAAAACTCACCCAAATGCTCAAAGACATAACGAAAACGACCAATAAATGGGTAATTACGACGAGTTGTGTGTGTTGTTTGAAACACATCGATTAAATACATACACAATATAACAACTGCAGCACAAGCCAACAGAAAGACAAACAGCACGGCAAAGAAGTTCATCACTCCAATACCTAGCGACAGCAAGTCATCAAAAAATTCCATTAGAATTCAAGCCTTTCAGAATATAGAGGTCATTAGTGTAGATGATTTTTGAACAGGAATTAACAGGGAATTGTAAATCTTAAAGATATGGAAAATGCCTCCCTGAAAAGAAGGCATTTTGTGGTAGCCGATTACTTATTAACTGGCACGATACCAATCGATTGACGAACCTTTTGTAACAATGGGCTGCTGTATGAACGTGCCTTCTCTGCACCTTTTAGCAGAACAGCCTCCACTTCATCCATATTTTCCATATATTCAAAATAACGTTCACGAGCCTCACCAATCTCTTCATTAATCAGCGCATGCAATTCTTTCTTTGCCTGCCCCCACGCTATACCGTTAGCATACTGGTCACGCATATATTGCTGCTGATCTTCATTGGCAAATGCCTGCCAGATTTCGAACAGGGTTGAGTCATCAACTTCTTTTGGCTCACCGGGTTCAAGAAGGTTGGTTTTGATTTTATTAATCGACTTCTGCAACTTTTTGGACGTATCAAATAGAGGTATGGTATTGCCATAGCTTTTTGACATTTTACGACCATCGAGACCTTTTAATACTGCATCATCACCTACAACAGCCTCTGGCAACACAAAGGTTTCACCAAAGTGATGATTAAAACGCTGGGCAATATCTCGGGCCATTTCGATATGCTGAATCTGGTCTCTGCCTACCGGAATTTTTTGGCCACCGAACATCAGAATATCTGCCGTCATCAGAATGGGATAGCTGAACAAGCCCATAGTGATACCTTTATCAGGGTCAGCACTACCTGCTTCTTCATTCTCTTGCACAACGGCTTTATAGGCATGTGAACGGTTCATCAGGCCTTTAGCTGTCATGCAGGTTAATACCCAGCATAGCTCAGGAATCTCGGGAATATCAGATTGACGATAGAACACAGCATTATTGGTATCAAGACCCAATGCCAGCCAGGTAGCTGCTATTTCCCGTGTCGATTTTTGAATTTGCTCCGGGTCATAACATTTGATCAATGCATGGTAATCAGCCAGAAAATAAAACGACTCAATATCCGGGTTTTTGCTGGCTTCGATAGCCGGGCGAATCGCTCCCACATAGTTACCCAAATGAGGTGTGCCTGTGGTTGTGATACCTGTTAAATAACGTGTTTTACTCATGGCGGTTTTATTATCTGACTAGTGAAAGCTGCGCATTATAGCGTGATAGTAATGTCTGTATAAGGCTGAATCGATATTATTCTTTTAACAAACCGTTTATCACTTTCTGATAAGCTGGACGCAACACATCCCAGGAGAGTTTTTCAAGCTCCGGGGCTGCCCTTTCCGTTTTTGTCATATGCCGCTCAATCAATTCTACTGCTGATTTGGCAGCTGCCCGAGGCATCGCATCTTTACTATAAAGATACTGTTCATCAAACCATTCAGGGTACACCAGCCGATGTGGCAATATAGGTATACACCCAACTGATACAGCTTCAAGCACAGCCAACCCCTGAAAATCATGAATTGCTGTCGACAACACAAAGTCAGACTCCCGAAGGCATTGCCAATAAGCCTCTCTACTTTCAAGATAGCCCCACTGCTCAAGCTCAAGCGTATCACTGCCATCAATCAGAGTCTTAATCTTTTCAAAAGCTGGTGGAACCTGCCGAAACTGCTGCCCGATAATTGCCAAACGATAAGGCTTACCGGATTCATTCAACTGTCGAATAACTTCCTGCAAAAGATCAGGACCTTTGTCATATTCCCAACGATGATTCCACACCAGTTTGGGCAGTTCCGAACATGCCGTTTTCTCAGCCTGTTTACTGCCTGCCTGCAACGGAACTGGCAACACCTCACTCTTTTCAACAATAACTTTCGATAGCTCTTTAGGCGCACAGTCAGGCATTGATGACATCAACCCGTCTATACCGTAGCAAAAACTCTCACGATTATACTGACTATTAAATAGCGCCTTATCAGCCGCCAATACCGAATAGAGATTGACCATTTTGGGCTCAAGAGAATCATGTTGTTTGTCACTGGCAGGATAGGCAAACTGATTCTCATGGAAATAGATCAGGCAGGGGGTTTTACTCAGTGTTGGTACGATACTTTTCAGGGTTGCCAGATCAACCATAGATGTTGCAATGCAAAGATCATGGGTTTCAGTTAGCTCTTGCTGATACTCATTCAGGAAGGACAAGGGGTTGCCACGAATACGCCATGAGAAATAGCGCCCGGGCAAGCTTAACAACGTCCATTGATACTCGGGGAATTGCTCGATCAACCCCTCACACCAATACCGATGACTTTCTGCATGGTATGCAGACAAGAGTAATATGCGCTTCAGTTTGACCTCCCGACCCGGCTACTTTAAGCTTCGCATCCAAAATGAGCATACATGATAGGTTAAGCATGTCTGAATACCAAACTCTTGAATTTTCTGTTGAAGATGGCGTGGCTATCATCAAGCTGAATCGCCCGGAATACGCCAATGGCGTGAACATGGAAATGGCCCAGGAGCTTATGCAGGCTGCAATTACTTGTGATGAAACTCCTGAAATCAGGTCTGTACTTTTAACAGGCAATGGCAAGATGTTCAGTGCTGGCGGCGACCTGAAAAGCTTTGCGGCATTTGGCGAACAAACACCTGGCAAGATTAAGGAACTAATGGTCTATCTACATACCAGTGTTTCAAGATTTTCACGCATGGAGTTGCCCGTCGTTGTTGCTGTAAATGGTACTGCAGCTGGCGCCGGCTTCAGCCTGGCATGTGCAGGCGATCTGGTTTATGCAGCACAATCAGCCAAATTCACCATGGCCTACACTGCCATTGGCTTATCACCTGATGGTGGGTCTTCATTCTTTCTACCTCGCTTGATTGGTATTCGTCGCACACAAGAATTAATGATTACCAACCGTACCCTGACTGCTGAGGAAGCACTGGAATGGGGGATTTTAACCACAGTAGTTACTGACGATAGTTTGTATGATGAGGCATTAAACAAAGCCAAAGAACTCGCTCAGGGGCCAACGCTGGCCTATGC